>JBAWEN010000217.1:0-8539 GCA_049591215.1 Methylocystis sp.
GACTCATCCCAGTCTGCCGAACTATCTCGCGATGATCGGCGGCGACACGTTCGGCGTGAAGGACGATGCTCCCAGTTGTTTCGCCTCCGACCTTTCCCTCTCGCAGTCTTGCCATCATGTCGAAGGCGAAAGCCTCGTCGATCAACTGGAGGACGCCGGACTGACCTTCGCGCTTTACGCGGAGACGCTTCCGGCCGCCGGCGACCTGACGCTGGCGTCGCCGCCCGCCCCCGCGGCGCTCTACGCGCAAAAGCACAATCCCTTCGCCTATTTCGACCGGATCGCGAAGAACCCGGCGCGCCTCGAAAAATTGAAGCCGCTCGAGGCGCTGACGGCGGATCTCTCCGGCGAGGCGCCTAATCTCGCGTTCATCGTTCCAAACCAGTGCCATGACGGACATGGTTCGCTGACATGCAAGGATCCCGTCCGTCTGGCGCGCGATTTCGACGACTTTCTCAAGCAAACGATCGGCGCGATCCGGGCCTCGCGAAATTGGACGCGCGACTCGGCGATTGTCGTCACGTTCGACGAAGGCGAATCGCGCGACACGCCCAAGTCCCCGGGCTCTCATACCGAAGACGACAATCGCGTCGCGACAATCGCCGTGACGGATTGCGGCGGGCCGGCCGTCAATGACGCCCCGCTAAATCACTATTCGCTATTGGCGACGATCGAGGACGGCTTTCACTTGCGGCGCTTGCGCAAGGCGTCCGGCGCGCCGACGCTGATGAATTTGTTCGACCGCCCATGTCGATGAACGACCGTCCAAATAATTTCAGGAAGCGTTAATCGCCGAGCAAAAATAGGGCTTGACCAAATCCAGAAGCAGGTTCAGTCTTCCCAACATCGCAGTCGTCGATACGGGGCTTAGGGCCTCTTCGGCGAAGAGCCGATCGGGCGGGACCTCGATTCGGACGCGAAAAAACTATCGGCGCCGCCTCGGCGTCGGGGTGATCGCAAAAGACTTGCGAGAGGAGCATGACGCCACCGGGTCGGATTTGACCTGCGCGGAACGCGTCAGGTCGCGGCGGTTCGAAGAATCGAGCGCTGATCTCTTCGGTAACCGTCTTTATAGCCTTGAAATCGCAATCGGACCTCTACCGCGAAGGCCACGCGGAACGGGCCGATCCTTAACTGGAAATCCCCCAGAAAGCTTCGCCTGCCGCGAAGCATTTAGGCCCCGTTCGCCTCGCGCGACGGGGCCTTTCATGTTGCGGCGACGCTCTTCGTTCCATGCGAATTTTCCCCGCGAAAACACGCCTCCGCGCGAATTATCGTTCAGTCACCGGCATTTGAGAAGCACAAGAACGAACTGTTTACTGTGTTTTCTGACGTTAAGCTTAACATATAGACCAAACCAACCCGCCATTGTATGGTTTACGCTGTCTCGTGCGGGTGTTTTTGTGACGTGAAACGCGCTTCTGTGTTCCTGATGGCCTCCGTAGCGGCCCTGTATTCGCCGCTGGCCATCGCGCCCGCTTGCGCCTTTGATTTTTTTGGACTGCTCGGCTCCGAAGAAGACGCGCCGCCGCCAAGCCCGGAAGCCTTGCCCTACAAGCTCGAATTCGCCGGCGTCGACGACGACAAGGCGCTTGCGCAAAATCTCAAGGACGCGTCCAACGTCTGGCGGCTACGGCTTCAAGCGCCAGCCTCTGGAGCCGGATTGACGCGGCGCGTGATCGGCGATTTTCCAAATCTCGCGGACGCGCTATGGGCCAGCGGCTATTTCGACGCCCAGGTCGAGGCGACGGTGGCCGGCGTGGAGATTTATCCCGATGGGCGCGGAATTGACGCGGCGTCCAGCGCGGCCGAACAATTTCGCAATAAGGCGCCGGTTCCCGTCACAATCAATATTGATCCGGGCCCGCTGTTTCATTTGCGCCATGTCGTCGTCTTCGACGCGCGCACCATGGCTCCGATCGACCCGACGCTGTTTTCGAAAAAAGCGTTCGAACGCGCGCCGGACGAACCGGCTCGGGCCGCCGCGCTGCGGGCGATGCAGGCCGAATGGGTCGACGAATTGCGGCAAAGATCCTATCCGCTCGCCAAGATCGTCAAGACCGAGCCGGTGGTTCTGCACAAGGAGCAGGCGCTCGATGTCGCGGTGACGATCGATCCCGGCCCGCGCGCGGGAATCGGCGAGGTTCGCCTCAGCGGAACGCCTGGCGTCCCTGACGATGTGATTCGCTCCTTCATCTATCTCGAGGAGGGCGAGGACTACAGTCCCAAAAAACTCGCCGACACGCGCAAGTCCATCTCCCGCATTGAAGCCATCGGGTCGGTGAAGGTCGAGGACGGCGCGCCGCTCGACCAAAACGGCAATTTGCCGATCCTCGTCGAAACTGGCGAGCGCAAACAACACGCGGTCGGTTTCTCGGGACAAATCTCCAACACCGATGGTCCCGGGGTGCGCGCCTATTGGATGGATCGCAATGTGTTTGGCGAAGGGGAGCGGCTGCGCTTCGATCTGCAGGGCGGACTCGCGCCCACGGTCGCCTCGGGCGGCTTCTTTAGCCTTCCGCCGATCGACGCGACCAATCTGATCGGCAGCGCCAAGATGAGCTTCGTCAAACCGGCGTTATACGGCTCGCGCGACGACTTGCTGGTCGACGCGGCGGCCGTGCGGGAACGAACCCAGTATTATTGGGCCGATTATGGCAATGCGAGCGTCGGCGTAAGGCATCGCTTCAGCGAAACAGCCTCTGTCCAGGCCGGCGTGGAATTCGAGGCGGGCCAATATTTCGACGTGTGGGGCCCCCATAATTACTCGCTGCTCGGCTTCCCATTGTCCGCGAATTACGACACCATGGACAGTCTGCTCGCCCCGACCAAGGGCGTCAGAGCCAACGCCACCGTCGAACCATATGTGAAAGCGCTGGGCGATGGCGTCGGCATGGTGCAGTCCAAGAGCCAGGTGACCGGCTATTACGCGCTCGACGACGACGCGTGGTATATTCTCGCGGGCCGCGTCACCGCCGGCTCGATCGTCGGCGCCAGCGTCGAGGATATTCCGGCGAGCCACCTCTTCTTCGCCGGCGGCGGCGGATCGGTGCGCGGCTATCGATATCGCTCGCTCGCGCCCGACTACAACTTTGGCTTTCCGGTCGGCGGGCGCAGCCTGCTGGAAGGCTCCGCCGAAGCGCGCATAAAGCTGACGAAGGAAATCGGGATCGTTCCCTTCTTCGACACGGGCATGGCCTTCGCTTCACCCTTTCCCGACTTTCAAAACTCAATGCGGGAGTCGGTCGGGCTGGGGCTAAGATACTACACCGGCATCGGCCCGATCAGGCTTGACGTGGCGACCCCCATCGCGCGCCAACCCGGAGACAGTCCCTTCGCATTGTTCATCGGCATTGGGGAGGCGTTTTGATGCGCGGGCGCATTTGGCGATACATCGGCGGCGGCATTGGGCTGGTCTTGCTTGTTTTCGCGCTCGCCGCGATTGGGCTGAACGCGAAAACGCAATCCGGCAAAAGCGTGTTGGCGGACTTCGTTTCGCGCGCGGCGTCATCCGAAAATATGAAGCTCGACATCGGTGCGATCGAGGGGCCGCTGTCGGCGCATCCGATGTTGCGCGACATCTCGCTGGCCGACAAAAATGGCGTCTGGCTGAAGATCGACCAGGTGGAAATGGACTGGTCGCGTCTCCCGCTGGCCTCGCTGCGCGTCGACATCGATCGCGTCGTTATCGGCCGCGTCGACGTGCTGCGCCGCCCCGTTTCCGCGCCCGCCGCCGCGGCGAAGCCGACGGCGCCCGCCAAGAAAACCAGCGCCGACGCGGCGCCGGATCTGCCTGTCAGATTCCGCCTGGGCGCGTTCCAGGTCGATACCCTGGCGCTGGCGGCGCCGGTGTTGGGCGAGCCGGCGACGCTGACTTTAACCGGCTCCGCCGATGCCGGCGCCTCCAGCAATGGCGCCAAGGCGACATTATCGGCGCGGCGCACCGACGCCCCTGGCGCGGTGAATCTAACTATGGCGATTTCTCCCAGCCCCAACCGCGTTTCGCTGGCGCTTTCAGCCCAAGAACCCGCGGGCGGGATAATCGCGCGATTGGCGCAATTGCCCGATCTGCCTCCGATCGACGTTTCTCTGAACGGCGAGGGTCCGCTCGACAATTTCGTCGCCAAGCTTGTCGCCCGCGCGGGCGAGCAACTCGGCGCGCAAGGCGACGCGACGATAACGCGCGTCGCCGTGGGTCGCCGAGTGGAATTCGACTTCGCGAGCCGGTTTGCTCCGCTGCTGCCCAAGGCGCTCGCCGACCTGTTCGCGGACGGCGCCAAACTGCGCGGCGCCGCCGTTCTCGCAAACGACGGCTCGATGACGCTCGACAATCTCGCGCTCGAAAATTCAGCTCTGCGACTGGGCGCCTCGGGCCGCCTCGGCGCCGATCAAAAAATCGAAGCCCATGTCACGCTGCATGGCCTGCCCACCTCCGAAACGGCCCCATTTCGCGCCAAAACTCTGGAGGGCGAACTCACGGTGACCGGCAGCGCGGCCCAGCCCGACGCGAAGCTGCGTTTGCTGGTGGAGGACGCGCTGTCCTCCGCCGGACGCATCGGCCATTTCAACGCCGACGTGACGGCGGTCGCGGACGGTCCGCCGGCTGACACCGCCGCGCATTTCGACATCGCCATCGACGCCCGCGGCGACGAACTCGCATTGGCCGACAGAGGACTCGCCGACGCGCTCGGCGATCACATGACGCTCAATCTTCGGGCGCGGGCGAATGGCGCCGGCGACGCCGACATTGGACTCGCCAAGATCGAGACGACGAGCGCCGCGGTCACTTTCGCCGGCAAGGCCGGACCGACGGCGCTGGACGGCGAAGCGAAAATCACGGCTTCCGATTTGTCGCGCTTCGCGCATCTCGCCAAGCGCGATCTGCGCGGCGCGCTGACTTTGAGCGCCGCGCTCTCGGGCGCGCCAAGCAACGGAAGCATCAAGGCCGTGCTGAGCGGCGCCGTCAACGCGCCGAGCGTGGGACTCGCCGCGATCGATGGGCTGCTGGGGCGCAAGCTCGCGCTTTCCGGCGCGGTCGAGACGCTGCGAGGGGGCGGCGTGAGCTTCGACGCGCTGACGGTCAACGGCGAATTCGCGCAAGCGCGCGTGAACGGCGCCGCGACTCAAGAGAAAGCGGACATCGCCGCGCAAATAATCTTGCCCGATCTCCACCGCGCCGATCCGCGCCTGACCGGGCGCGCCAATGTCGACGCGAAACTTTCCGGCTCGCTGCAAAAGCCCGACGCCGCGCTTGACGTGGCTGTCATGGATGGCGGAGCCAATGGGCGTCCCATTCCCAAGCTAAATCTTCATGCGGATGCGCGGGATCTTTTGGGGGCTCTGGTCGCGAGCGCCTCGCTTGACGGAACGGTGGACGGACGCGCGCTGCGCGGAAGAGTCGACGCGGCCCGCGCGGGAACGAGCTGGAAGGTCGATGCCGTGGATCTCAACATCGGCCGCGCGAGCTTGAAGGGTTCCGCGACCTATGACGGGGGCGCGACCGGACGGCTGACCTTGGCCGCGCCCGACCTCGACGATTTTTCGGCGTTGGCGCTGCAAAAATTGGGCGGCGCGCTCAACGCCGACATCGCCTTCGACAGCGCTTCCGGCGGACAAAACGCGACGATCGACGCCAAGGGCGTGGGCATTCGCGCGCAAGACGCAAGCATCGAGAGGTTCAGCGCGAAGCTTTCCGGCCGCGATCTTTTGCGCCGACCGGCGCTCGAAGGGACGGCGGCACTCGACAATTTGCGCGTTGGCAAGGAGTTGGTTTCTTCAGCCAGTCTGAAGGCGCGTCCCGCCGGGGCGGGCACGGCGCTCGACGTCTCCGTCAACGCGCGCGGCTTCGCTGTCGCGAGCGCCGCCATGCTCACCCCCGGAGAGCGCACGCGGGTCGATCTTTCCGCGCTCACCGTCCAGCGCGACGGCCAGCGCCTCGCCCTGGCGGAACCGGCGACGATCACGCTCGGCGGCGGCCAGATCGATATCAAGGGCGTCGCCATCAACGCCGGCGGCGGTCGGCTCGATGTCGACGGCAGCGTCGGCGATCGCCTCGACATCACCGCGCGGGCGCGCGCCGTTCCGCTCTCGATCGCGGCCATCGCCGATCCCGCGCTTGGTCTCGGCGGCTCGCTCGACGCCGAAGCTCATATCGCCGGAACCAAGACCGCGCCAAACGGCGACTGGAAGGTCACGCTCGCCAAGGTCACCGCGCCGCAATTGCGCGACAATGGGCTGCCGTCCGTCGACGCCTCGGCGCATGGGCGGCTGGCGGGCAATCGCACCAGCGTCGACGCGGATATCGCGCTGGGGTCCGCGAGCCGCGTGACCATCGCCGGCTCGGCGCCGATAAACGCCGCGGGCGGACTCGATGTCGCCGTCAAGGGCGGGCTCGACGCCGCCTTGGCGAACACCGCGCTTTCCGCCAATGGCCAGACGTTGCAGGGCAAGGCCAATATAGACCTTAAAATAACCGGCCCAGCGGCCGCGCCGATCGTCGGGGGCGTCGTGACCTTCGCCGACGGCGCCTTCGCCGATCCGATCGATGGCCTCGCCTTTAAAAACATCGCGGCTCGGCTGGAAGCGCATGGCCGCGAGATGACTCTCGCGTCGATGACCGCGACCACCGGGAATGGCGGCCAAATCGCCGCGACGGGCCATATCTCGCTGTTGCCCGAGGCCGGAATGCCTGGTTCGATTCACATCGGTTCGCGCAATGCGCAACTGGTGAACAGCGATCTCGTCTCCTCCACCGCCGATCTCGACCTCACCGTCGCCGGTCCGCTGGCCCGCGCGCCAATAGTTTCCGGCGCGGTGATTTTCAAGACGCTGGAAGTGAACGTGCCGGATCGGTTGCCGGCGTCGCTGAAGCCCCTGCCCGACGCCAAGCATATCGACCCGAAGGGCTTCGCGCGGGAGATGCTGGCGTTGCAACGCAAGCAAAAGGCCGCGGCCGGCCGGCCCTCGACCTTCGACGTGGCGCTCGACGTAAAAGTCTCCGCGCCGAATCGCATCTTCGTGCGCGGACGCGGCATTGACGCGGAGTTTGGGGGCGAGTTGAAAATCTCCGGCACGGCGCAAAATCCGAAGATCATCGGCGGCTTCGATTTGCGCCGCGGCCGGCTGCAATTGCTCACGCAGCGCATCGACATTACGCGGGGCGTGCTGACCTTCGCGGGCGGGCTGACGCCGCAGCTGGATTTTACCGCCGAGACCACCGCCGCCGACGTGACCGCGCAGATCGCGGTCAGCGGCCCGGCCGCTCAGCCCAGCTTTTCCTTCACCTCGACGCCGGAATTGCCGCAGGACGAGGTGCTGTCGCGGCTGCTGTTCGCGAAGGCGTCGGGATCGCTTTCGCCGCTCCAGGCGCTCCAGCTCGCGACCGCCGTCGCGCAGCTCTCGGGCGCCGACACCGGCGGCGGCGGATTCGAGAAAATGCGCAAGGCGCTGGGCGTCGATTCGCTCGATCTCGCCGCGGGCGGCGCTGGCGGGCCAACCGTCGGCGCCTCCACTTATCTCACCGACAACATCAACGTCGGCGTGCGCGCCGGAGCCAAGCCCGCCGACGCCGCGGTCAACGTCGGGCTGGACGTGACCAAGAGACTGCGCGTCCAGAGCGAGACCCGGATGGACGGACACACCTCGGTCGGCGTCGGCGTGGAATGGGAGTATTGAGGATCGGCGCGGCGATTCATGATCCAGTCCTCGGCGGGCGCGCGAAAACTACCAGCGCAAAACACGCGATCCGATCACATATCCGACCAAGGCGACCGCGCCAATCGCCAGGGAATACCAAGTCGCCACGAACAGCGGGCTGTCATCGGTGCAGTGGGACGCATAGAGCGTCGCCGCTATGCCGCTCGCCACGAGTCCGGCGACGGCGCCGGTGAGGCCGGGCCGCGACGGCGCGCCCTGCCGCAAGGCCGCCAATATGCACGCCAGCGGGCCGATCGAGAGAAATGGAATCAGCATCACGCAAAATCGGGCGTTCGTTCCGACGAGCCTGGACCACCATGCGGTCTCTGGCGTGGCGATGAGTTCGGCGGCGACCGCGGCCACGAGCAGCATCGGCGCGGCCAACCAGGCCCACGCCCAAAAGCCAGTCGAAACGCCCGGAGTCGCGAGACGCGAGAGAAGCCGCGCCGCCGTCGCGGCGAGACATAGCGTGACGACGAACTTGAACAGGAACCGAACGGTTTCAACGGCGTGGCCAATGTCGGGACGGACCCCGATCCAGAAAAGGAATTCGACAGCGGCGATGATGGAGCCCAACGCCACGCCAGCGAGGAGAATCCACCGAAAAGGCGCTCTTGAAGCGGTCAGATCAGCGACCAGCGCATCGATCAGATCTTCAGTTCTCATCGCCATTACCTCGATACAGCGCCGCGAGCGCCTTGATGGCGCGGTGTAGCGCCACGCGGACCGCGCCCTCGCTCATCTTCAAGCGCTTTGCCGTCTCTTGAACCGAACGTCCTTCGACCGACAAGGAGCGCACTAAATCACGTTGACGCTCCTTGAGCCCGCCGAGCAAACGGTCGAG
>JBAWEN010000218.1:0-6126 GCA_049591215.1 Methylocystis sp.
CTGACGCTCCAGGGCCCGAGCGCCGCGCGCAGTCGCGCGGCGACCGTCGGCTCGCACAGAGCGAAGCCCAGTCGCACGCCCGGCAGGCCATAAGCCTTGCCAAAAGAGCGCAGCACGATGAGATTGCCGCCCGCCGCCGGCGCGACGCTAGCCTCCGGGGTAAAATCGACAAAGGCCTCGTCGACGATCAGCGCGCCGCCGCGCGGCGCCATGCGGCGCGCCAACTCGACCAGGTATCCCGGTGGGACGAGCCGGCCATCGGGATTATTGGGATTGACCACGATCGCCACGTCAAAGTCCGCGAGTTCGTCCAGCGTCGCCGCGACGCTCGCGCGGGCGCCGCTCGCGCGCCAACTCGCCGCGTGTTCGGCGTACGTGAAGCCCAGCGTCGCGACACGGCGCGCCGGAAGAAGCCGCGGCAGACATTGAATAAACGCCTGAGTACCCGCGCCGGAGACGACTTCGATCCGCGCCGGAGCGTGATAGGCCGCGGCGGCCGCGGCTTCGAGAACCGCCAGCGCATTTTCGTCGGGGAGCCGGGTCCAGGCTTCCGACGCGATGGCGGGCAGCGGATAGGCGCGCGGGCTGACGCCCGTCGAAAGATCGATCCAGGGCTCGGGCGCCGAAGGAAAACGCCGCCGCGCCGCGTCAAGCCCACCGCCGTGCCGGATAGGCGCCTCATGCGTCGACGCGGCGTCGCGACCGACGATGCTCAGCGCCGGGTTCATCGGGCGAACTCCAGTAATTGGTCGAGGTCTACGTGGCGCGCGGCATGCTCCGCGAGCGCGTCCAGCGTCTCGTCGATCCGCGCCTCGTAACGCAGCGATGACGGCTCCGCTTCTAGCCGACGCAGCCATACGGCGCGCTGCTCCTCCCGGGCGAACAGCCCATGCACGTAAACGCCGCTAACAAGCCCATCGCGCGAGACGGCTCCATCGAGCCTGCCGTCGTCGAAGCGCAGCGCGGGCCGCGCGCAATCGGGGCCGGTGGTGGCGCCCATGTGCATTTCGTAACCATCGAACGGCGCGCGTTCGGCGACGCAGGCGCCGCTCGTCTGGCTCAGCTTTTTTCGCGCCCCGAGCACTGTCGCGACGTTGAGCAATCCCAGCCCCTCTGTCTGGCCCGGCGGACCTTCGACGCCGGCAGGGTCGGCGATGCTTCGTCCCAACATTTGAAAGCCTCCGCATACGCCTAGCACACGCCCGCCTCGACGCAGATGGGCGGCGAGGTCGATATGCCAGCCCTCGGCGCGAAAGGCTATAAGGTCGGCGATGGTCGCCTTCGACCCAGGTAGAATGACGAGCCGCGCGTCCCCCGGCAAGGGCGCGCCGGGCGGAATGAACATCACGGAGACGCCGGGCTCCGCCTTCAAGGGATCGAGATCGTCGAAATTGGCGATATTGGGCAACAGCGGCACGGCGATCTTGACGCCCCCCTGCCCGATTGCGTTCTGGCCGCGCAGGCCGAAGGCGTCCTCGGCCGGAAGTCTCGCCGCATCCTCGAAAAACGGCAGAAGCCCGAGCGCTCGCCACCCGGTGCGCCGCGCGACAAAGGCCATTCCATCCTCGAACAGCGACGGGTCGCCCCGAAATTTATTGACGATGAAGCCTTTGATCAGCGCCGCGTCGGACGGCTCGATCACCGCCTGACAGCCGACAAGCTGGGCGATCACCCCGCCTCGGTCGATGTCGCCAACCAGCACGACCGGAGCGTCCACCGCGCGCGCGAACCCCATATTAGCGAGGTCCCCCGCGCGCAAATTGACTTCCGCCGCGCTACCGGCGCCCTCGATCAGGACGAGATCGGCGCGAGAGCGCAGCCGCGCGAAACTCTCCAAAACGCGGGGCATGAGGCGCGGCTTCCAACTCTGATAGTCGCGCGCCGAAGCTTGCCCGATCACCTCGCCCTGAACGATCACTTGCGAGCCGGCGGCGCCCTGCGGTTTCAGCAGCACCGGATTCATATCGACGCTGGGCGCGAGCCGCGCCGCGCGCGCCTGTAGCGCCTGGGCGCGGCCGATCTCGCCGCCCTCCGCCGTCACGGCGGCGTTGTTCGACATATTTTGCGGTTTGAACGGCGCGACCTTGAGGCCGCGATTCGCGAAGGCGCGGGCCAGAGCGGCGACGACCAGCGATTTGCCGACGTCCGAGCCCGTCCCCTGAATCATCAGGATTTTGCTCATTGCGCGGCGCTTGCGCCAAGAAACGCCATCGCGGCGTCGAGATCGGCGAGTTGCGGGATGTCGCCGCAAGCCGGCGGCGCGATCACGACGACTTCGAGGTTTAGCGCGCGCGCAGCCTCGATCTTGGCGTAGGTCGAAGCGCCGCCGCTGTTCTTCGTTACGACGACCTCGATTCGGTGTTCGCGCATCAACGCGATTTCTTCCTCGCGTTCGAACGGCCCGCGCGCCAAAATCACGGTGGAAGACGGCGGCAGTTCATGGGCGTCCGGCGGCTCGATCGAGCGGATCAGATATTCGTGCTGGTGATTGGCGCGGAACGCGGCGACGCCGAGTCGCCCGATTGTGAGGAACACCCGGCGCTTCGATTCGCCCAACGCCCGCGCCGCGCTCTCGATGTCGGCGAATTCGGTCCACCGATCGCCCTCGCGCGCGCGCCAGGGCGCGCGCGAAAATACCGCGAGCGGCACGCCGACCGCGGCGCAAGCCGCCCGCGCATTGGCCGAAATGCGCGCGGCGAACGGATGCGTCGCGTCGATCACGCGGTCAATTCGAACTTCGGTCAGGTAGCGAATCAGGCCATCGACGCCGCCAAAACCGCCAACGCGCGTGGGGAGAGCAAACTCGAATGGCGCTTTAGTGCGCCCCGCGAGCGACATCACCGCATAAATATCGGACTCCCCCGCGAGACGTCCGGCGAGCCGGCGTCCTTCGCTCGTCCCGCCTAGAATAAGCGCGCGCAATGGCTTGAACTGAGCTGGAGCAAGACTTGCTTCGTGCGGCGCGATTATCGGCATGCGATCCTTCTAGTCCTTCGCAAGCGCGAATCTTGCGCGCGCGAACGTTTCCCCCGAGCGGGATTCATGTTCTATACTCCCCAGCCCACGGATTCGAAATGGAGACTCACGAATGAGGGGATCGTCGCGCATCGCATTAATCATGACCCTGACGCTTCTGCCGCCTGTCGCCGCCCTCGCCGGTCCGGCCGGCAAATGGCGCGTCGGCGACGGAACGGCTGTTATCAACATTCACAACTGCGGCGCCGGCCTGTGCGGTTCGATCGACTCAATTCCCGATCGCAACGCCAAGGACGAAAACAATCCCAACCCCGCTCAACGCTCCCGCGCCCTGCTCGGCCTGCCGATCCTGAGCCTCCAGAAGAGCGGCGACAACTTGTGGTCCGGCACGATCTATAACGCAGAGGATGGACAGAATTACTCGGCGCGATTGACTCAGAAGAGCGAGACCGTCGTGACGCTCGAAGGCTGCGTGCAAGGCACCAATGTTTGTGGCGAAGACCAGTGGACCCGGCAGCGCTGAAACCCGTTCCGCGAGGACGCTTCGCCCCGGCGTAACATTTCCTCTCGCACTATTCCGCCGCGGCCTTGGCCGGCGCTTCGGTCGCGCGGAATTCCATCAGCAACCGCGCCTCCTCGGCTTGAGCGAGAGCGATATGCCGAGCCTTGATATGGCCGAAGCCGCGGATTTTTTCGGGAACCCGCGCGAGCGAGACCGCCGTAGCGTGATTTCGCGGCGTGAGGCGCGTGACGATTTCATCGATCAACACCTCGTAATCGGCCAATATCTTTCGCTCGACGATGCGGTCGTTGTTAAAGCGCGTGATATCGAACCAAGAGCCGCGCAGCGGTTTAAGCCGCGCCAGAATTTTCATCACCGAAAACATCCAAGGACCGAATGTTATTTTACGCGAGCCGCCGAAATCGTTCTTGGGCTGCAGGAACGGGATCGGCGGCGCGAGATGCAATTCGAGCCGCAGTTCGCCCTCGAAATTTTCGTCGAGCTGCCGCTGAAACGCGCCGTTCGTATATAGCCGCGCCACTTCGTATTCATCCTTGGCGGACATGACCTTGAAGAGATAGCGCGCGACCGCGTCCGTCAATTCTCGCGCTTCTCCCATGCACGCCGTCTCGGCTTGGCGGACGCGCTCGACGCGCGCTTGGTAGCGCCGCGCGTAGGCCGCGTTCTGATAATCGACGAGAAAAGCCGCGCGGCGCTCGATCACTTCCTCCAGCGTCTTCGACTTCTCGCGCGTCTCATTCTTCGCCCGGAGCGAACGAGCCACGGCTTCGACGCCGCCGAGGTCATGCGCGGCTTGTCGTCCCCACTTAAACGCCTGATGATTCATCGGCACCGATTCGCCGTTCAATTCGATGGCCCGCAAGATCGACTTGTCGGAAAGCGGCAAATAACCCTTCTGCCAGGCGAAACCGAGCATGAAAATATTCGCGGCGATGGAGTCGCCAAGCAGCGCCAGCGCCAGCGCGGTCACATCCAAAAAGTCGATCCGCGCGCCGCTGACGCCCCGAATGGCCTGCTTGATTTCCTCGGCCGGCAAGATGAAGTCGGGATTGCGCTCGATGTCGCCGGGGAAAACCTCGGCGCTGTTGACAACGACGGCCGTCCGATTGGAATCGATGGCGGAAAGCACCAGCTTCGCGCCCGCGACGACAAGATCGCAGCCCAGCATCAGATCAGCCTCGCCAGCCGCGATGCGAATGGCGTGGACGTCGACGGGCGCGCGGCCGATCTTCACATGGCAATAGACCGCGCCGCCCTTTTGCGCGAGACCGGCCATGTCGATGACGCCCACGCCCTTTCCCTCGAGATGGGCGGCGAGCCCTAGCAGAGCCGAGATCGTCACGACTCCGGTGCCGCCCAAGCCCGCGATCAGCACGCCGTAAGGCGTGGGGCCGATCCGGGCCAGCGTCGGCTCTGGCAACGACGGCTGACGCGCCGCGTCCGCGGCGCTCGGAAGCGGAGCCTTTTTCATGCGCGCGCCATGCACGGTGACAAAGCTCGGGCAAAAGCCTTCGAGACAGGAAAAGTCCTTGTTGCAGGCGGATTGGTCTATGCGGCGCTTGCGTCCAAATTCAGTCTCTAGCGGTTGCACCGCGACGCAGTTCGACGCCGTGCCGCAGTCGCCGCAGCCTTCGCAAATGAGTTCGTTGATGATGACGCGCGCGTCCGGGTCGGGGTATTGCCCGCGCTTGCGCCCGCGACGCTTCTCGGCGGCGCAAGTCTGATCGTAGATCAGAACCGTGACGCCTTCCGTTTGCGCCAGATCGCGCTGCACCTCGTTGAGGATGTTGCGGTGGTGGATTTTTAGACCCGGCGGCCAGTCGATCGTCGCGGAATATTTATCCGGTTCGTCGGTGACCAGAGCGATTTTCTTCACGCCCTCGGCGGCGACCTGATGCGCGATCGCCTCGACGGTGAGTTCGCCTTCATGCTTCTGGCCGCCGGTCATCGCGACGACGCCGTTGAACAGAATCTTGAAGGTGATGTGCGTTTTGGTCGCCACCGCGAAACGTATGGCGAGCGAGCCCGAATGATTATAGGTGCCGTCGCCGAGATTCTGGAACACATGCGCGCGCGTCGAGAAAGGCGCCTCGCCGATCCAATTGGCGCCCTCTCCGCCCATGTGGGTGTAACCCTCGGTCGAGCGCCCCATCCATTGCGCCATGTAATGGCAACCGATGCCGGTATAGGCGCGCGCGCCCTGCGGAACATGAGTCGATGTGCTATGCGGACAGCCCGCGCAAAAATGCGGAACGCGCACCGTCACCTCGGTGATATTAGCGCGCTTTTGTTGCAAAGCCTCGAGCCGCGCGACGCGCCGCTCCAGTTCCTCGCCTCGGTGATATTTTAGCAACCGGCGGCCGATGGCGATGGCGACATCGTTGGCGTCGAGCGCGCCCTTGACCGGAAACAGCCATTGGCCGCTCTCGTCTTTTTTGCCGATGCACAGCGGCTGATCGAGCGCGCCGTAAAGCTGCTCGCGCAACTGCGTTTCGATCAGCGAGCGTTTTTCCTCGACAACAATGATAAGGTCGAGCCCACGCGAAAAGTCGCGCAAGCCTTGCGGCTCCAGCGGCCAGGGACAGGCGATCTTGTAGAGCCGGAGTCCGAAATCATTGGCCTTGACC
>JBAWEN010000219.1:0-10589 GCA_049591215.1 Methylocystis sp.
ATTGAAGTCCGGCGAATAGCGCGGAAGATAAAGGACGCTCGCGCCCTTCGCCTCGATGGCTTCCTTAACGCCGGCGATCTTGTGCGTGCGCACGTTGTCCATTACCACCTTTTCGCCCGCGGAAAGCGTCGGCGCCAGGACCTGCTCGACATAGGCCAGGAACGACGCCCCGTCGAGCGCGCCGTCGATCGTCATCGGCGCATCGATGCGATCCCACCGCGGCGCGGCGACGAGCGTCTTCGTTTTCCAATGTCCGAACGGGACCGACATCCGGCAACGCTCGCCGCGCGGCGCCCAGCCGAAGCGGCGCGCCATGTTCGTCGAAACCGCCGTTTCGTCGATGAACACGAGATTCGAGGGATCGAGATCGAGTTGTCCCTCGAACCACTCCTCTCGGGCGGCGGCGACATCCTCTCTTTCCTGCTTCCATGCATGGCCCGTCCTCTTCTTGCGCGTGATCCTGTGCCGCGCCAGAAACCGCCACACCGTGCCATGGCCGAAACAGAAGCCGTGGCGCTCCCTGATTCTCTCGCGCAACTCCCTGATCGTCAGGTTCGGCTGCTCCTCGATCTGCGCGCGGATGAAATCAGCGTGTTCCTTGATGCGCCGCGATCCGCGGTCGCCGCCCATCTTCGAGGACGCGACGCTTCCCGAGGTTTCGACGCGCTTCGCCCCGCGAACGGCGGTCGCGGGACCGATGTCGAACCGCGCCGCGGCCTGACGACGCGACATCGCGCCAGCGATCGCCTTCATCACCTTCTCGCGAATATCCATCGAAAGCGCCATGATCCCCCTCCCGAAGCCTCGGTCCGCCTTAGCTCGGCGGACGCCCCTTTGGATATGGGAATACTGGCCATTATATTGAATCCCTTGTTGAATCGGCATGCACGGATTGCGCTCTAGCTCGATGGTGGCCATCAACCACGACAACTGGCGATTTCCGCGATCGTGTCGAGGATATTTTCATCCAGAGCGCGCGGCATATTGGTGATGCCGCCGATTCCCGTTCCGTTGAGCTCAAGTAGTGGGAAGCGCCGCTGGCTGGCCTGTCGAAACGGCGGAATATCTAGAGGCGCGACGAAAAAGTCTTGCAACTCCGCTTGCGCGGGAAGTGGCCGCTCAGAAGCCCGGGCGAATCGCGAAGCGAGGTCGAAAGCCCGGCGGTCCGCGACGACTTTTCGATCGTCGAGACGATGGCCGAGCATGGGGGCCAAGCCGATGAGCGTCGGCAGACCGATGGCGAGCGCATCGCGTCGATTTGGCAAAACGCCGTAATGGGGCGGCGGTATGGAATATTTCTCGAAATTCAATGGCTGGCGTAACAGATTAGACTGCATCGAAGACATGAGGCGCGCTCCAGTATGCCCGCCGGAACCAAATGCGCGAACAATTGTCGCGCAGGCGCCACCCGTGGCTGAGCGGCTACTTAGCGCGCTTGGCTGACCGGACGCTGACACCTGCCCCTATCGTAAACTCCATCCCGTTGGCGCGAGACGGCGAATCGGCGGATGCTTCCCTATATGGGAGACATGCGCAAACTAATCTGATGGCTCTCAGGTGTATATTCTCAAATCAAATTGTCATCTAAGTAACTAGAATCATTAAGACTAATTCTCGCCTTACAAATGCCACGCGAGAAATTATAAACTATTTCTAAGTTCATTTTCGATTCACTATTACGACCGAAAGTGAGCTCGCTATCGGAAGCGCCTTGCGGAAGGGCGCGACGCTCTCGGAGATTTCAATGAAGAAAATGCTTGCCGCCGTCCTCGCCTCCGTCACGCTTGGCGTCGCCTCCCTCGGACCAACGGCTTCGGCTCGCGCCGACGACGCTGGCGCGGCGGTCGCCGCCGGAATCGGCGGTTTTGCGCTTGGCGCGATGACGGGCGGTGCTATGGCCCGCCCCGCGCCGCCCGTCTATTACGGCGCTCCCCAGCCGGTCTATGTCGAACCTCCCCATTGCTGGCGCGAAAGCCGTCCTGTGTTCGATGAATATGGCGACGTGATTGGCTACCGCCCTCGCCGCGTATGCGAGTGAGATTTCTTACCCGTTGAGAGCCGCGTTGGCTCGATCTAGACGAGGCGCGCTATCGTCTCGGACGGCCTGCGCCCATGTGCTTTAGAGGTCCCGTGGGGGTCGAATGCTCAGCCGCCATGGGCTCAATATGAGCCAATTGACGTTGGCTATTTCCGCGCCAGCTACGAATCGGCATGCCAATTTTGGTGGAGAGAAAAAATGGATAAAAAGATCGCAGGTCTTGTAGGCGCAATCTCCGCGCTGGCGCCGATGGGCGCCATGGGCCAGGCGGCCGCGAAAATCGTCGCCGACGTCTTGAGCCCGACCTCCTACGCCGAGTTGCTGCAGCCGATACCAAACGCGGTCGCGCTCCTCAAAACCGCCGATGAGATGGAGGCGGCGGCGCGCGCCAGTCAGGCAGGCGAGCCAGGCGCTCAAACGCAGCTGGCTCAGTATTGGTATCATCACCATCACCACCACCATCACAACAATTATTGGCGGCGGCGCTATTATCACCACCACCACCACCATCATCATCACCATCATTGGCGTTATCACCACCACCACCATCACCACAATTACTATCCCTATTGACCCTTCGCGGATCGTAAGGAAGACGCTGACGCGGACCGCGTCAGCGGGGCGGTAATTTGCGCGCGGCGCCGTGGATGCGCCTATAGGTGGCGTCGAAGACCGTGTTCGACGCCGAGACCCATTGCGAATCGGCGGCGAGCGTGGCGCGGCTTTCGTAGATGCGCCGCGACTGCAATTCGCGTTCGGCGGCTTCCTCTTCACTCATTTCGACGAGTTCAAAGTCGCACTCCTCCGGGATGATCGTGAACTGCGCGAAGGGCTCGCCCGGGCGAAAGACATGCGCGCGGCCTTCCGGCGGCGATTTGAAAACGACGAAAAACAGCATCGGCCACCAGTTCCGGATAAGCGCCGGCACGGCGATCGGCACGCTGTCAGTCGGGTCGGTGTAAAATCTCGGATGCGGTTCGATCTTGACCGCGAAACCCGCTTCGACCTTCAAGTCGAGCAGAATTTGATAAGTGTAGTACTGCTCTCCGAAGGTGCGAAACGGCGGCCAATTGCGCTCCTCGTCAGGAGGCGGGCCGAAATCGCCGTCGAACACCAGCCGCCCATCCATCGTCGTGACGCGCAACTCATTGGCGTAGGGGTAAAAGACCTCGACGCCATAATGCGCGGCTTCCGAGAAGGGGACGCAGTGCCAGGCGTATTCATGCGAGCCGTCGATACGCGGCTCGGGCTGGCCGGCCCATCCGGGAATTTCGAGTTTAGTGCGACGCGGACGCAGGTTCTCACCGGTCATTCTATATTTGATGGTATGCATTGGAACTCCTCGCGCCTTCGCACAGCCAGCTTCACTATAAGCACGGCGGCATTGACACGTTAACCGGCGAAATTTGGTCGAATGGGTTATGGCGGCCGAAGAAACCCAACTCCTACGCCCGTCACCGCTTCCCACCGGAGATCATCCGGCATGCAGTCTGGCTCTATCTTCGGTTCACGTTGAGCTAACGTGACGTCGAGGATTTGTTGGCCGAAAGAGGACTGGAAATCAGCAATGAGTCAATTTGTCGATGGATTTTAAAATTCGCGTCAGCGATCGCCAAGAATCTTCGCAGCTTTCGGTCGAGGCCCCACGATCATTGGCAACTGGACGAGATGGTGGTCTCGACAGGCGGTCAGGGCATCGTCACGTTGGCCGAGCATAATCGAATCTGAGCGCGTCTTCGGGCTATTGATGGGGCGCTTGATGCCGGTTAAGGCGTTGATTTCACAAAGGGCGGTCGATGGAAGAGTTGCCCTATTAACAAGTAAAACTCGCCAATGTGACAAAGCCTCGTGAGCCTCACAAAGAGAAAGCGGCGCATCGCACGTTAGCTTGGTCGCTCACCGCAGGCGCAAGCCTGGAATTGCTGTATGGTCGAAACTGGTGGGTATGGTTGAGAAGCCGCCAAATGATATGCCGCCATCAACCGAATATTGACGCCAGATAAAACGCCGCTCCCGCCGCGAGTCCTCCGACGAGCAGGGTTTGCAACCCCGATTTGAAAGGGCTCATTCCCGTAAGCTTTCCTTTCACGGCTCCGAAAGCGATCAACGCAACCCCCGTGAACAAGATAGAAAAGAGCAACGCGCGTTTCATGTCTCCCGCAACCATGTAAGGACCCAATGGGATCAAGCCGCCCACGATATATGAAACGGCGATAGTCGCCGCGCTGATCGGGGCTCGTTTGGGATCAGGTCGCTCAAGCCCTAATTCGAAACGCATCATAAACTCCACCCAGTGATCCTTGTCTTTTGATAGAGCCGTAACGACCGTGTCAAGTTCGGAGCCTTGCAAGCCAAAGCTTCTGAAAATGTCTCGTAATTCGGCCTTTTCCTGCTGCGGGAGCTTGTCGATCTCGAAATACTCACGTCGCTCTTCCGACGCAAAATGCTCCTGATCGGTCCGCGCGGCCAGATAGCCGCCCAATCCCATAGCGATCGCGCCAGCGATGATTTCAGCCAGCCCGGCCGTGACAATGACGTGGGTGGACGTAACGGCGGCTGAAAGCCCAGCCGCCAGTGCGAAGGGCACGGTCAGACCGTCCGCCATGCCAATCACGACATCACGGACAGACTCGGAACCAAGGAAGTGCTTCTCGGTGTGGGGCGTGGTCGGCATAGGATCTCCAATTATGATAGCAGGTTAATGAGTTGCGGCGAGACTGATGATCCGCGAAAGGACCGGCCCTCCGGCGATGACCAGATAGCCTCGAAGCGCGCCCATCCAGATTCTGCTCGCACACGGGGGTTCTGAAGGGGGCAATTCGGCAAGCCAGGGCATACGCCAATTGTCGAGACCGCGACGACCGATCGATTTTCTGTTCTTGTCTCCGTCGTCTTGAGGAACGCCCCGCTAAAGATCGCGGGCGATCCGGCCAGTACAGTACCGCCGCCAAGAATCGACAGCATGAGGGTTGCGTTCGTCGCCTCGGGGAACAAGAGCGACGCGGTGAGGATTGTGAATCGAATTCCGATTTTGACCTCTTTCGGAGATTCTCGCTCAAAGTAAATCAATACCCCGAACGCATGAATCAGCACCGATCGGCTTCGAACGCCACCCCGGTTAGATCGTAGGCAAGACCGACAATTGCCCTGACCCCCGAAAGGTAAGACACACCCTTGTTCCACCCGTCGTCAGTTTGTTGACCGTCAATCGCCCACAATGGATTTCAGCAATGCGATTGACTATTTTCAAGCCTAGGCCAATTCGCCGTGACGAAGGCTGGGTGGCATTTGGTTGCTCAAGGCCAGAATTCATGCCGTTGTCGCATACACAAAAGACGGGCCCCGGACCTACCTCGACTCGGATATCGGCGCGCGCGCCCGTGTGCCGGATTGCGTTGTCGACGAGGTTGCGCAAGGCGTTCTCGATTAGAGTCGGATGCCCACGAAACTCCGACGCGCCGTTGTCGACGAACTCTATCGTCTTGCCTGAGGCGTAAACCAGCGGAGCCATCGCGCTTACGACGTCTTCGGCCATGTGGCGCAGATCGATCGACTGCATCGAAATAAGGTCGGCGCCTTCCAGGCGCGCCAGCGTGGTCAGTTGTTCGACGAGTTGATTGAGAGTCTCCAAATCGCTCTCGACTTTCCTGGCTCTCGGATCGGCGATTTTTTCAAGCTCGAGATGCGCGATCGCGAGCGGCGTTCGCACCTCATGCGAAATGGCGGAGGTAAAATCTCTTTGGGCGCGCATCAGCTCTCCGACCTTGTCGCACGCCGCATTAATCGCGCCGGTTAAGGTAGCGATTTCCAGCGGCAATTCCTGAGTGGGAAGACGCGCCTTCTTATTCAGTGGATTAATGCTCGGCACCAGCGCCGCGGTTTGTGCGACCGGCTTGAGCGCCCGCGTGATAGACAAGGTCGTCGCGACAAGGACGACCAAAAGCAGAAGCGACATCGGGGTCGCCATATGGTCCTTGATTTCATGCGCCAAAACGGAATTTACAATATGATCGTTGTCTCCCAGGATCGCCACTTCCACCAAGATGGGCTCAGCGCCGCGGTCGACCAAAAGTCCCCCAGCGACGTTCAAGGGTTTTCCTGGCGCGAACTGCCTCACCCAAAAATTTGGGGGATCGATATTGAGCGGAAGAAACCGCTCGGCGCATTCACGATCGCAGTTCGAGAATAGAACCACACCGCTTTTATTGCGGATACGGGCAAAGTAGTCGTGTTCCCCTTGTCTATATCGAGCCTGCAACGATCTCGGCAGGGAATATGAAACGCCGCCGTCAACTCGGCTCAACCCTTGCGCCAGCGCGAAACTCTCCTGTTCGATGGCCATATGACCAAGTTGGAGGTCGTCCGACCAAGCTTGGATGACGACCGCCAGGAATTGACCAAGCATCGCGAGCGCGGAATAAAAGATGATTCGACGGACGACGATGGTGACGAGCGAGGGCTGTTTTTTTGTCATGGCGTCGTCTCACGCAACAAATAGCCGACGCCGCGTATCGTCTCTAGCGATACGCCACAATCGTGCGGCTCGAGCTTTTTCCGTAAGCGCGAAATTGCGAGTTCGACGGCGTTACTCGAAAGTTCGTCGCCGAATTCCGAAAGTGCGTGTTCGAGCTTCCGCTTTTGAACGACGCGGCCCGCGTCCCGCATAAGTATTTCGAGCACCATGCGTTCGCGAGGCGCAAGACCAAGTTCGACGTTGGCGCATGTCGCGGCGCCGGTCGCCACGTCGAGACTTAGTTGCGCGGCGAGCAGGATCGGCGTCTTCGTATCTGGCGCGCGCCGAAGCAGCGCGCGGCAGCGGGCGAGGAATTCGCCGTTATTAAAAGGTTTGACCAGGTAATCGTCGGCGCCGGCGTCCAGCCCCGATATTCGTTCGTCGATCGCAGCCCGTGCGGTCAAAACAAGAATGGGGGTTTTGACGCCGTCGCGGCGAAACGCGCGGACGAGGTCAAGACCATCCCCGTCGGGAAGACCGAGGTCCACAAGCAGCAAATCATAAGGCGTGACGGCGACGGCCTCCGTCGCCTCTCCGATGGTCGCTACTGCGTCGACGCGCCAACCGGCCCCATGAACGGCCTCGGTCAGAAGCTCCCTAAGACGAGACGAATCTTCAACAAGAAGCAATCTCATGCGCGTTTGCGACCCGTGACCATCGCCCAAACAAGGTTCTCCTTGTGACGGCGGCCTTCGTAAATCGCCGCCGCCGCATGCAGCCCCGCCAGAACGAAGATGAAATTGGCGATCGCCTCGTGCAGTTCTTCGAGCGCCTTATCGCCAAAATAGGCGTCGAGCGTGAGCATCCATCCCGTTATTGAAACGGCGGCGAGAAGTCCCATAAGCGTCAGCATCACCACGGCGCCTGCTGGATTGTGCCCAATGTATCTCGGCTCTCCTCCCCGCAGAAGAGCCTTTAGATACCGCTTCAGTGTCGTAAGCGAGGGAACGAAATCCGCAAAGCGCGCGTGCCCGGGACCGAGAAAGCCCCAAACAAAGCGCACTGTGAGCGCGCCGGCGACGACATAGCCGACAAACCGGTGGGCGGCCTTGCCGTCATCCAGCACGAAAAGGTCCAACACGCAGCCGGTGACGACAATCCAATGGAATAGCCGCACGACGGCGTCCCAAACCAGCACTTCGCCGCCGGAGATCGAGTCAGCCTCCGGCTTATCCATGGAGCCGCTCATGTCAGCCCCCAATATTCGACTTTACGATGTCGCCGGTCACGGGATTGAAATAGACTTCCGCCTTCTGACCGTCCTTGGTGTACCCATAAATTTCGTAACAGTTTCCCGAAATCTTGAAGGTCTTGATCCGCTCGTAGCCGAGCGTCGCCACCTTCGCCTTCATGGCTTCCTCGGCCATCCATTTGTCCCGGGGCTCGCCGGTGCAATTGGGCGCCGCCTGAGCGATTGCCGGGGCGGCGACGATTGCGATGATAGCCAAATTGCGCGCGATCCTGTGCATGACGTTCTCCATTGTATTGGGTTACCGAGCCGATTTGGACAAGATTACATGCGCTCCCTGTCGAAACGCCGTCAGAGCGCGTCGTATGCATCTCGCGCATGCCGTCGACTCATAGAGGCCCCGGAGACGAATCGCTATTTCGGACAGGAAACCGACAGCAACATCGTGTGAGGCTCTGCTGATTGAGCGAACCGCCCCGCGACGGAGGCGTTCAGCGGAGGAAAGTCATGACAGCTTCAGCAATAAAGCACGCATTCGCCGCCGCCTTGACCGCGGCTTTTTTAGCTTGGGGCGCCGGTAGCGCCAGCGCTCACGGCGGCGTGCGACTCGAACAGGACGAGTGCGTGTTGAAGATCGGCCCCAACACAATGCACTTCATTGGGTATCAACGTGCGGGCGAGGAGCAGGAGTTTTGCGAAGACATTGCCCAAACGGGTCCGACGGTCATCGCTTTGACCGCCGTTTCGCCCGATCTTCGCGACATGGCGATAGGAATCCGCGTTGTGAAAGACGTGGGAGAAGCAATGGAAAAAGCGAATCTCGACGCCGTCACCGTCGCCTATCACCAGCCAAAGGTATACCGTAACGGCACAATGACATTCGAGCATGACTTCAAGAAGCCGGGCAAATACGTCGGAATTGTCACGGTTTCCGACGATCTCGGCAACGAGTGGGTCTCGCGTTTTCCCTTCACCGTGGGGGTTGTCACCTTCATGGGCTACATCGAATATATCCTCTACGGCGTCGCCTTCACGGCATTGTGCGGCTTCCTTTGGTATATGGTCCGGGTCCGCGCGAGAAAAGCCGACGCCATGACGCCAAGGCTCGCTTGAGGTTAGAACATCTTTCTCCCCAGCAAACTTGCCGATCCGGCCTAGATCGTCGGATCGGTCTTTAACGGACACACATCACTATGCGCTCAACGTTTTTTGGTCCCGGCTCAATGGTGCGGCATGTTTTCCGGTCCGCGATCTTCGTCGCGATGTTCCTCGCAACGCCGGCGCTCGCGGCCGAGGATGCGGACGAAAAGGAGTTGCTCCAGTCCTACGAGAAGGTCGACGTTTGGCATTTCCCGGTCGACTATGACGTGGGCTACAACAATCAGGACGTGCTTGTCAGTCGCGAGTTGATCGCTCAGCCCACGCCTTCCGGCAAGCTCTGTTACATTCGCTTCGATCTGGTTCGCGGCGAGGGCGATTACGCCTATGGCTTCAAGCCGGCCGAACTCGGTCCGACGGCGCCAGGGGAATGGGGAGTCTGGGTTAAAAAGCGCGGCACGGTCCTCAGCCAACAGCGCTCCGTGCTGAAGATGAATGTCGTTTACTTCTACGTCGAAGGTCCCAAAGACGGAACCGCAAGCGAAATCTGTGCGCGCAAGCAGGCCGTCGTTACGCCGCGGGCGGGCCATGGTTACACCGCCAAGGAATGGTCAAGCCTCATCGTGCGCGCGCGACTCATTCATGGTTGGCCACAAATCAGCCGTTGACGCCTGGCGCCATCGGCAGCCGTGAGAGAGGCGGCGTCTTTTGAAGTTCCGCTTGGTTGGCGGGCGCGTCTTTGAACGCCTCCTAAAATGGGCCGGATCGGCGCCTCGCGAGGCTCGTGAATCAACATGAACTTCCGAGTGTTTCCAGCTAGTCACTTCTGATTCACATAATAACCCGATATCGCACATGAGGCCGACGATGAGGATGCGAATGATCCTCCATCATCGATGGAGCTTTGCGATTTATGCAGCCGGAAGAGCGAGCGCCGATCGTTGAACCGATAGGACAGTTCGCGAGCAGGGCCGCCGTCCTGCTCGCGATGATCGGCGCCGCTTTGGCGGCGTGGACCCTACGAGAAGTGGTGTTTATTTTGTTCGGCGCGCTTGTGCTTGCGAACGGCATGAACGCGGTGGCGTGCTTTCTTGCGCGCAAACTTCGAATTCGATACGCCCTCGGCTTGCTGGCCGTGGTGACGACAGGCCTAATAGCGCTGGGTGCGGTCGGTTGGTTCTTTGGCGCGACAATCAACACCCAGCTGGAGGAGTTGTCGGACAAAATCCCCGAAGGACTTCAATGGCTCACGAACCAGATTGAAGCGCGCCCCTATACGCGCGATCTCTTGTCAAAATTGGAGATAAACGACCTTTCCGGAACGACAGGATGGATCGCCAAGACACTGACGCCGATCTTGCGATCCTTTCTCGGGGCGGCCGGCTCGCTTGTCGTAATGGCGATAGTCTCGATCTATCTGGCGGCGCAACCAGAGCGCTATCGCTCCGGGGCCTTGCGGCTATTGCCAATCTCGGCGCGGTCGAAAGCGTCGGAATTGTTAGATGCGACAGGCAATATCCTCGGTCGATGGCTCGCGGGGCAAGTCGCCGTCATGGCCACCGTCGGCCTGCTTTCCGGCGTCGGGCTGTGGCTCTTGGGAATCGACGCGGCTTTCGTTCTAGGCCTCGTGGGCGGCCTGTTGTCCTTCGTGCCCTATCTCGGATCAGTGCTGACGGCCGTTTTAGCGACGCTCTTCGCCCTGGCGCAAGGTCCTTACCACGCCGCGGCGGTGATAGTGATGTATATATGCG
>JBAWEN010000220.1:0-4012 GCA_049591215.1 Methylocystis sp.
TCTGTGCCATTTCGTGACAACCGAACGGGCCTCGAAACTCGAATAAGGATTTTCGTGCCACGCCGCGGACGGCGGACCGGCGGCGCCGCGTTTGATGGAGGGCGGCACGTTTCTTTCTTCGATAAAACAAAAGCCGCCGACGTCCGCCGTTTTGGGACAGGTTCCAATCTTCACCATGGCGCGGACGCTCGGCGAATATTTCGAAACTCTCGCGGCGTAATCTGGGTCGAGCAATTTCTCGATCCCCAAAGCAAGGATCTTGGGTTTTGACAGCGGCGACGCCCGTCTCGATCGGCCAGAGTTTCGGATGGCTTCACCACGCCAACGGCGATCGTGGCGTCGTGATGTGCGCGGCCATGGGTTATGAGGCGCTCTGCGCGCATCAGTCCTGGCGCGTCCTGGCCGATAACCTCGCCGCGGCGGGCCTTCCCACGCTGCGCTTCGATTATCCCGGCGCGGGGGATTCTCTCGACGACGCCGCCGATCCCGCGCCGTACGACAGCTGGCGTCGTTCCATTAAGGAAGCGACCGCCTGGATGCGCGAGACGCTTGGCGTCCAGGAAATCGTTCTAATCGGCTTTCGCATCGGAGCCACGCTGGCGGCTGAAGCAGGCGAAGCGGGTCATCTCGTTCAGCTCGCGCCAGTCGTAAGGGGCTCCGCCTATCTGCGCGAATTGCGGATTTTGTCCCGAATGCTCGCCGAGCGTGAATCGGGGCCGCGCGAGCGAGGCGCGAGCGAGAACGAAATCAATCTGGAAGGCTTCGCGATAAATGCGTCGTTGCTCTCCGCGATCAAAAATATCGATCTGACGCAGCTTTCCGTCTGTCCCGCGCGGCGGGTGTTGATCATGACGGAAGGCTCCGCGCGTCATGTCGAGGTCTATGCCGCTCGGCTGGCCGAAATGGGCGCGACAGTCGACATGATGACATTGGACAATTACGAGGCGCTGGCGCCCGCGCGCACGCCAATGCCGGCGCCCATGTCGGACATCGACAGGATCGTGGCCTGGGCGGGTTCGGGGGCTCGGCTGAAGCCGGCGCCGCGGCCGCCGGCCGGCCTTCTACGCGGCGGATTTTTCACCGAGCGCGCGGTCCGCTTTGGCGAGAACGGCGCGCTCGCGGGCGTGCTATGCGCGCCCAATGGCGGGAAGGCGAAGAGCTTAGTTCTGCTGCTCAACACCGGCGCCAACTATCATATCGGCAGCGGACGATCCTTTGTCGATTGCGCTCGCTCGCTCGCCGCCAAAGGCGCCGCGAGTTTGCGCATGGATAGTCTCGGCATTGGCGACTCCGATCCGGTGGAGCAGGGCGCCCGTTCGGTGCTTTATCGCGAAGCGCGCCACGCCGACGTGTTTCGCGCGTTTGATTGGGCCTGCGAAAACGGCTTCTCGGATTTCTATTTGGCGGGCGTTTGCAGCGGCGCGACTCAAGCCTTTCTGTGCGCGGTGAAGGACTCGCGAATCAAGGGCGTCGTGCTCGGCAACATCCAGGTTTTCACCAATTTGCGGGACGAAGCGACGATCGAAGCTCATCTTGGTCTCGCCTTGGGTGCGACATCTACCTATGTCGCGAAGGCGATGAGCCCCAGAACTTGGGCGCGCGTTCTCACGAGCGAAGTCGCGCTTTCCAAACTTCTAGCGATCATCGCCGGCGTGCTGCGACGAAATGGCGCCGCGTATTGGACCAAGATGATGACCATGTCCGGCGTGTTTGGTCCGATTTCCGCGAGGGGGCGCGAGGCCTATGCCCACTTCGAGGCATTATCCGCGCGCGGCGCGCGCGTGATTGTGTTTCACGGTGACGCCGACGCGGGTTTGGAGGAGCTTGCGATATGTTTTGGTCCGAACGCCCGACGCTTGCGCGCGCTCCCCGGCGTTCGCCTGACCACCATCCCCGGTCTTGATCACGCCGTTTCCTCGACGTGCGCGCGCAAACTGCTAACCGACGAAATCGCGGCCCTTGTCGGCGCGACGCCCAATTCGAACGCGGTCTCCCTTCCTTCCGCTCAACCAACAACGAGCTGCTCAATGCCCCCCCCTTTTTCGCCCGATGCGACAGGACCCGAGGCCGTGATTTGCGTTCCGACATTTCGCCGCCCGGAAATGTTGAGGGCGACGCTGGAGTCGCTCGTCGCCCAACAAACGAGCATCGCCTTCGCTGTCGTGGTGGTCGATAACGACGCGGAAGCCAAGGCCGGCGTCGAGATCGCGCGCGCCTTCTTCGCCGATGGGAGATTGACGGGGTTCGTGGCGACCGAAGATCGACAAGGGAACGTCCATGCCATTAACGCCGCTTTCGGAATGGCGCGTGCCGCCTTTCCCGCGGCGGAGGATTTCCTGATGATCGACGACGACGAGATCGCCGCGCCGATTTGGCTCGATCAAATGATCGCCGCGGCGCGGCGCGACAATGCCGATGTCGTCGGCGGCCCGGTATTTCCGATCTTTCCCGCCGACGTAAAGGCCGCGTTTCGCGATCATCCGGTCTATTGGCCCGCCTACTCCAAGAGCGGTCCCGTTCCGATGATTTACGGCACTGGGAATTGTCTGATCACGCGCCGCGTCTTCGAAGGACTGGCGAATTCGAGCTTCGATCCCGCGTTCAATTTTCTCGGCGGCGGCGACACGGAATTCTTCACCCGCTGTCGCAAGGCGGGCTTCAAGTTCCATTGGTGTCACGAAGCCAGCATAAAGGAACAAGTGACGCCGAATCGTCTGGCTGTCGGCTGGGTCCTGCGTCGCAGCATCGCGACGGGCGTGATCAATTATCGCATCGATCGCCTGGCCGCCCAGAGCCTGGTCGACCGCGCGCGACTCGCCGCCAAGAACATCGCGGTCGCGCCGATTTCGTTGCAGCGCGCCGCGCAAATATTGGCGGCGCCAAAGCATCCGTTCGCCGCGCTCCATCCGATCGGCGTCGCCGTCGGCCGCTGGCTCGCGTCGTTCGGCTTGGACCCGCAGCCGTATCGGCGCCGCGCTCCAGGATCGAATCCGCCACGCTAAGCGTAAGCGGATTTCTCCCGCGACATGGAGGTTCCGGCGCTATCTCGCTTAGTCGGACATCATCATCTTGATTCGATCGATACGTCTTCGCCGATCGAGCATGCGAGAACACGACCGCGCTTCCCGCGCCTGCGACAGGCTGCGCCGCTCACTTCTCGTCCGAGCCAAAACACCCGCGCGCCACTTCGACGCACGCGCGCTCGAGGCGCTTCGGATCGAGCGGATAGGGCTTTCGTCACCTCGTTTGCGTCAGCAACATCATGAGAGCGATTGGATTTGTCGTCAGATAGCGCATGGCGAGGCGCCGAGGCTCCAAAAAGAGTCGGAAAGCCCATTCGAACCCCGCATTTTGCAACCAGCGGGGAGCACGCGGCTTCGCGCCCGCGATGAAATCGAACAGGCCACCCGACGTCTTGATTACTCTCACGTTCGGAAGGCGAGCCGAGTAGCGCGCGACGAATTCCTGTTCCAGCGGCACGCCAAGCGCGAGCCACAAAATGTCGGGCGCCAGCGCGTTGATCTCCGCGAGCTTCGCATCGAGCGTCTCGCCTTTGAGAAAGCCATGCGAACGGCCGCGGATATTGAGGCGCGGAAACATTCTCCGCGTGGCGCCGTAGGCGGCCGAATTGACTTCCTCCGTCGCGCCGAGAAGATAAAAGCTCAATTCCGCTTCCTCGGCCATTTCCGCCACGACCGGATAGAGATCGGTTGTGGCGACGCGTTCGGGCAAACCGTTTTGGGCCAATATGCGCGAGGCGATGATAAGCGGCTCGCCGTCGGCGCTGATGAGGTCGGCGTCGTCGATCAGTCGGGCGAAAGCGGCGTCAAGGCGGCGCCGCGCCAAAACTTCGCCGTTCACCGATGTGAGGTAGTAAGGGCGGCGACGTAACCGGGGCAAATTCCCGGGCGGAGGGGGAGTCAAAATCTGAAAAGTGTGATTCAAGCTATGGATGGGTTTGCCCCCGCCTGATTCGTTGGAACGCTTGACGCACGCCGATCTGATCGGCGTG
>JBAWEN010000221.1:0-2057 GCA_049591215.1 Methylocystis sp.
CCCCGTTCTCATTTTAGGAGGAACGCGCTGGGACGAGGAAGCGCGCGACGCCTTGAGCGCCTTCGCCGAGCGTTTCGACATGCCGGTCGCGACAAGTTATCGACGTTTGCCCCTGTTCGATGCGCTCGATGCGCGCTACGCCGGCGATCTCGGCCTCAACGCCAATCCCGCGTTGATCAGGCTCGTACAAGACAGCGATCTTCTGTTGCTGGTCGGCGGGCGGCTCGGGGAAATCCCATCGCAGTCGTATCGCCTGCTCGATATTCCCTCGCCGCGAATGACCTTCGTTCATGTCTATCCACAGGCGGAGGAGTTCGGCCGCGTCTACGCGCCCAATCTCGCCATTCACGCATCGCCGCGCGCCTTCGCGCGAGCGCTGGGCGAATTGCGTCCGCCGAAAGACATTTCCTGGCGCGAGAGAACGACTCTCGCCCACGAAAATTATCTTGGTTTTTCGTCACAAAGCGCGCCGTCCGCGGATGTCGATCTCGCACGGGTCATGCTGTGGCTGAACGAAAACCTTCCCGACGACGCGATCATCTGCAATGGCGCGGGCAATTACGCCTCCTGGATTCATCGCTATTACCGCTTTCGGCGCTTCGGGGCGCATATAGCGCCAACGTCCGCCAGCATGGGCTACGGCGTCCCGGCGGCGGTGGCCATGCAACAGCTCTTTCCGAACCGGCTCATCGTGTCGATCAATGGCGATGGCGATTTCCTGATGAACGGGCAAGAGTTCGCGACGGCCGTGCAATATGAACTGCCTATAGTGGTCATCGTCTGCGACAACGCCAGCTATGGCACGGTCCGCATGCATCAGGAGCGCCATTTTCCGGGGCGCGTCATCGCGACCGATTTGCGTAACCCCGATTTCGCCGCCTATGCGCGGGCGTTCGGCGGTTTTGGCGTGACGGTGGAGAAGACGGCGGATTTCGCGAGCGCTTTCGAAGCGGCGCGCGCGTCGAGACTTCCGGCCATCGTGCATGTGAAGATGGATCCGGATCGAATTACGCCGACCGCTAGTCTCGCGGCCATTCGTAAGGCGGCCCTGGCAGCGGGGTAGCGCGCGAATTCAGGACGCCGCGCGCAATGGCGAAGCCTTCCGGCACGCGAACTCCCAGTAAAGCGCGCGCGCTTTTTGATACATCGGCCCCGGTTGCAATTCGCGTGTGTCGATACGCGTCATGGGCGCGACCTTCTGAAAATTGCCGGTCGAGAAAATCTCGTCCGCCATCTCGAAATCGCGATAGGACAGAATCGTCTCGACCACCTCGACGCTGGCCGCGCGCAAAAGCCCGATGACGCGCTGGCGCGTCACGCCGTCGAGAAAAGTTCCGTTTGGCGCTGGCGTGAAAACCACGCCGTCCTTGGCCATGAAGGCGTTGGAATTGGCGAATTCCGCGACATTGCCGAGCGCGTCGAGCATCAGACAATTGTCGAAGCCGCGCCGCGCCGCCTCGATCAACGCGCGCGCCCCATTGGCATAGAGGCAGCTGGCTTTGGCGTCGACGGGCGCCGACTCGGCGGTAGGACGGCGAAAGGGCGACAAGGTCACCGCGCCGCCGCGAGGCGCCGGCATCGGCGCCTCGTAGATCGACAGGCACCAATTGGTCGAAGTTGGATCGAAACGCACGCCGCCGCCTAAGCCCTGCTCTGGCCAATACATCGGCCTGATATAGAGCTGCGCGTCTTCCGGGAAGCGCCGCAAGCCCTCGGCGACTAGTTCCTGCCAGCATTCGACCGAGACGACCGGATCGAGCAGCATATTCGCCGCCGAGCGGTTTACGCGCGCGAGATGCCTGTCCAGATCGGGCGTCACGCCCTCGAAGGCGCGGGCGCCGTCGAACACCACGGAGCCAAGCCAGGCGCCGTGAGTACGCACGCCGAGAATCGGCAGATTGCCCTCGCGCCAGACCCCTTCGAAATAGGTCCAGGTCTGGGTTGGCGCGCGGGAGACGGTTTCGATGTTGCTCATGTCGAACCTTGCGTGAGCCGCGGGATTGATTCGTCGGCCGACAAAAAATTTTGAGAGGTCAGCTCGCTGCGTCGAACATGTC
>JBAWEN010000222.1:0-3578 GCA_049591215.1 Methylocystis sp.
AGCTACGCCAGCCAACACATAAAAAAGCAACCCTTGTTCGACAACGGGCCCGACGAAAAGATCTCCCACCGTAAGACCGATACAGGCATTTCTCGCCGCCATGCGCATGTCGGAAGGGAAGGAGCGAGCCGCGCCCCGCTTTTTTCCGAAGGCTGTCACCACAAAAAGCAAATAAAGGAGAAGCCCCAGCACCCCGATATTCGAGAGAAGCGCGGCAAGGAGACCGGAAGTGCGGACCGTGCCGAGGCCAACTCCGAGTCCACCGGAATCGAAGAAGTTTAGCATCGCCTGAGCATTCCATGCCCCGCGTTCGATCCCCGAATCGGATCCCGACTTTGAAAAGAGAAGGCGGTCGAAGTGATCGCCGATTATTCTTGAGGTCCCATCATCAAGCAGCACAGCCGCGATCACGGCGCCAATCAGCAGCGGCGCGGACATGATCGCGGCGCTCTCGTAGGGCCGATCCGGGCGGACACCGTTGCGCACAATCGCCGTCACGTAGAGGAGCGCAAGAACGAAAGGCGTTCCCGCGAGTCCCGAAGAGGAAGTCGATAGAATAATCAAGCAAAGCGTGGTCATTGCAAGAGTGCCGGTCAATACGGGACGGCGCGCGGACAGCCACAAGGTGCCCGTAAATGCGAGCGTTCCGAGCGACACGCGCGCGAATGCCGACGCTTCCGTAAAAGATCCGACGATACGCTTCATGCCGTTCACCTCATCCTCATTGTGTAGAGTATACTGGGCGTTCCGGATAAAGGACAACATAGACTGCGTCCCGGTGTGGAACGTGGCCATATCTAGCAGTGCAAACAATACGTTTCCTGCGGCAAATAGCAATAGCGCAAAAGCGCTTGCTTTAAAGCCTTCTTCCGTAGATGAGAAGCCAACGGCAAACAAGAAACATAGAAGATCACCCATAATGTATACAGATTGTGTGAAGTTACTTGAGACCGGACCGAGCGGAACGGGTGAACCAGTATTGCCGTACTCTGAAGTTCCGAGTGGAATGATTAGCATGCTTCCTGAGAAAATCCATGGTAAAAAAACTGCGGTTAGCACACCATAAACGGCTAAGCATGCCAACCAATAGGCTGGTTTTGGAAAACGCAGCGCCCTTATTGAGGTCGTCAACAAAACACGATCGCTGAATACGCTTACCGCGACGAAGCCAAGCAGCAGATGAGGCGGCTGAATAGTGATGGAACCTGTTTGAAACGCCGCCGCCGATCCCAAAAGATTGGCCAATATGAAGGTTGTAAAGACGGCCCGTGTCCCCAGCAGCAGGGAAAAAAAGCCGGCCATGACGGTCAATACACCAATAAGATCGACACCCACTGCACTTGACTCCCGCCAATTCGCCCGCCGCCTTGAAGGTTGAATTTTACGCTTCGACACCCATCAAATGATTCTGTGGCTTTCGAACATTGCAAATCTGGCCGATGGTCCTGGGCCATCCGCTGGAGCGAACGCCCCCATAAACTAGAGGCGTCAACGTTTCTGGCTTAACGCTCTACGCAAGCAATGTGCCATTTCCAGGGTGGGGAGCAGGGCGTGCTTTAGAAGAGGAAATTCGCGTGCTATGGCTCCTTCGCGCCACAGTTGCGCTCGAAGAGAAAGCAATTTGCTTACAAACGTCTTCCTTTGCTCAAGTTCGAAAATTTGTAACACCTCGGGACGCCCAAAATCGACCGATCGGTCGCCGACCGCTAAACACCGCAAGTCCGCCTCCGTCGGACGAATGATCGCACTTTTGAGCCGGCGCCAGGCAGCTTCAACGTCACGGAACACCACAGCGCCGCCATCTACCGGCAAGACTTTAATATAGGAGAGCGCCCCGGAAAGAAGGGGATTGTTTGTGGACGGGTCTATGGCCCCGAAGTTTATTGCTCCGCAATTAGCCTGTATTTCGCCTCGATCGTCCTTGCTAAATAATCTAACCGATGCGACTGGGGGCTCAAACAAGCTCTCCACCAATTGCCAATACCTCAATACGCAAGAATGGGGACTTAACGGGCTGTAAACGTTCTGTTCGACCATAACACCAACTACTATTGGAAAATGCTCATCACTATGGCCTTTGTAATTCGAGCGCGCGAACTGAATTGTTTCTATGCGCAGTTGAGGGAAAGCGCTTGCGAGTAAGCGTTGAGTGCTGCCATAAAGCCCGGTATCACATAAAATGATTCGGCTCGAGCCGCCGATGAGGTTTTTGAAATAGCGGGTGAACAAAGTATTTTGTTCCTCGATATCGGCAAGAACCTCCGCGCCAGAACTGCTAAACAGTAAGGAAACGAATTTTTCCGCGTCAAAAGGCTGGCCCCAATCATCCGACAGCACATAAGGGCGGCCACCAATGGCGGAGGCCACATCCGCGAGCACGCTTCCCCGAAACTCTCGGTTCAGTTCCTCGATCGCTGATGGGCTTCTTGCCAATAAGGCGGCGCGCGCAACGATGAGACGCGAGATCATGATATTTTCGCGTCGCATTTTTAGCGGGAGTCGAAGCTTGGCCAGCGTTTGCTCGAACGCTTCGCGAATGCCGACCCCTCCCCTAGCGCAGAATAGCAAACAAGGATTGTCCCCCTTCTCCGCCTCCGTGGCGTAAAGCCAAATCATCAAACAAAACTGCGTCACGATTGGACCGAAGACATCGCGCCCAAAGGAAACAGCGTCGCCGTGACAAGAGATCGCCTTCGTGGCCCGTGCGTCGCGGCGCAGGCGCCGCCCAAGTTCCGCCAGCGCGCCATTGGCTGAGCGGATGTGTCGACGGTACAAGGGGCGTGGGACATGCCTCACGACGACGCCCAGATTCGAAGGGTTCGTCACATCCGCCAAGGGGTCGTCGCCAATGTGTAAGATCTTGCCCAAGGGAACGCTTTCCCTCTCCGCGACGGCGAGGAACAAGCTTCCATCGCGCTTGGTCACGCCTTGGTCGGCGCTGCTATATACCCGCTCGACAAGCTCGGGCCCATGAAAATGCTGGATCAGCTCGTTGACAGCGTCGGCCGGAAGCGTGGTGTCGCTCAGCGCAATGATGCGCGAACCTGCGCGGCGAAGCTTTCGCAAAACATCCGCTAGTTCCTTGTTGGCGAAAAGCGAGCGCTTTTCCACCTGCACTTCGATCCGTAATCGCTCGATGACCAGCGAAGGCGGCAAACCAAGTACGCCCAATTGTCGACTGATGATGTCCAAGAGACTAACTTCCCCGGCGCTTCCGCTCAGGTTCAAGGAGCGAAAAGCGAGCCGTTGAGATTGTAGTCTCGCCTCAACCAAAAAATCTGGATCTATATTTTTCCCCCGCTTCGCGAGGAGATCGGAAAATAATCGCTCGCCCTCAATGATCCTCGACCGCTCCGATCCAAAACGGCGCAGGAGTAACGTATCGAAGACGTCCGTGGAAATTAGCTCCATCCCCTCGCCGACACGAAGAAGTTCGACCAAGCTATTATATCTTGTCAACGCCGGAGTGATTTTGCATCGTCGAGCCGCAGAGAAAATGCATCACGCCTGAACAAAGGAATGCACCGCCCTGAGGCGTCCGTGCCGCGTCCCATTATTCGTCAGGAACGGGCTCTGAC
>JBAWEN010000223.1:0-7883 GCA_049591215.1 Methylocystis sp.
GCGATCGGCGACGAAATCGGCGAAATTCTCGGCGCGAAGCTCGTCGCCGTGCTGATCGGCGAACGTCCCGGTCTTTCCTCTCCCGATAGTCTCGGCGTCTATCTCACCTTCGCGCCGCATGTCGGCCGCGGCGACGCCGAGCGCAATTGCCTGTCCAATATTCGCTCGCGGGGAATGTCCTATTCGGAGGCCGCGCAAAGAATGTTCTATCTATGCGCCGAGGCGCGTCGGCGGAAGCTGACGGGCGTCGAATTAAAAGACGAGACGCCTCTCGAAAAGCGCGACGACCAATCCCCACGACTGGGCGCCCCGGAACGATAAATTGATCGCGTAGGCGTCGCCACGCTTAGCCCGGAGCCTGAACTCTCGAAGCGTAGCGACCGCGCGATGTTCCGCGCCGCGGATGATTCCATGGCGTCATTCCGGGTCAACATTGAAGAGATTTAGGAGCGCATCATTGTTTTCCTTCAACCGCTCCAGATGCACCGCGGCGAGCTGCGCGAGGCGCCGATCGCCTGACGGCGTCATGATCACGAGCGATCGACGGCGGTCGGATGGATCGGTCTTGCGCTTGACCAATTTGGCTTGAACGAGACGCGAAACCAACTCCGCGGCGCTGTGATCGCGGATCATCAGTTGCTCGGCCAATTCACCGACGCTGATGTGGTCGCCGGCGCGGAAGGTCTTGACGACGAGCAACGCCTGGTACCATTGCATCGTCAAACCGAGGTCGGCCGCCGCCTGTTCGCTGAAGGCCAGGAAACGCCGCAACGCTAAGCGAAATCGAGCGAGAGCGGCCAATTCCTCTGGCGTTGGCTCCTTACCGAGAGATTCAGGGCCTTCGTTGGCCGCGCTCGTCGAAATCTTCACAAGCTCTCCCACAATGTCTTTCATGGCCACGCCGCGCCGTCGCGACCCGCCCAGCCGCCTTCGAACAAGGGCGGCGGCCATCTTTCCGACCGAATGGCCGCTCGGCGCCTGTTCCCACCCCGCTGAAAAGCGCGCCGCGACCGGTATGAGGCGTTGGCCGCGATCATATCGCTAATCGACCGGCTTGCAACATATCGGCGGACGATATATAAATACATCGCGTCACGATGGATATGTCGCGGTAGCGGCTGTTTCGTGAACGTGACGCATGCTTTGGTTCGCGTTTTCGGCCGAAACCTAAAGTCCTCGGGGCTGCCCTGTTCCAGAGGCGAATTCGGAGCGGAAAGAGGAGGACGCGAAGCGAGGCGATGGCGACGCCGGACCGCGAAAAGATCCGGCGTCGCCGTGAAGAACAAATGGTACGCGCCCACGCGGCGATCGAGCGCTCCTTCGGCCGCCGCATGTCGAACAGAGGAGTGCGCTCGACGGTCGCGCGCGGCGCCAGACGAAAACAAGACAGTCCTTCGAGGCGAGGAGAGAAGCGATGAACGTAAGGTTCGTGGGTGTGCTGCTATTGGGGGTCGCCGGTTGCACTGGGCAGGCGTGGGCGCATGGCGGCGTCAGCATCGATCAAGGCCAATGCATCATGAAGATTGGCCCGGATACGATGACCTTCACTGGCTATCAGCCGCAGAAGTCGCGCGAGCAGTTTTGCGACGACATTCCCGACGTAGGTTCCACCATCATCGTACTCGACGCCCAACAGGACGAATTGCGCGACATGGCGCTGGAAATCCGCGTCCTGCGCAATGTCGGCCAAAAGGACGATGGCGAGAATATCGATGCCAACACCGAAGTTTACGTCGCTCCCAAGAAATACAAGACCGGACCTTTGAATTTCGAGTATGACTTCAAGCAACAGGGCAATTTCATCGGTCTTGTGAAAGCCCGCAGCGACGACGGCACGAAGGAATATGTCTCGCGCTTTCCTTTCGCGGTCGGGGAAACGGCGAACAAGAACCTTTATACCGCCCTCGTTCTTGGCGCCGCCGGTCTCGTCGGTTTCGGCCTGTATTACAAGCACGCCTTCATCGACAAGAAGAAGCCCTCCGCGTAACGCGCGCCACCCCACCGACGTGACATTTCGCCCACAATGTCCGAGAAGCAATGGAATTGCTGCCTCGCGCCGGACGGACCAAGGTTTTGGCGCGAGGTCCGCCATTCTCAAATCGCTATCGACGGCGTGAGTCACAGCTGCGGGGGGCGCCGCCCACCAGAAACCGAAAGAGCGTTCGACATGGTTAAGTTAAAACTCATCGCATTGGCGTTGTTCGCGACAATGCTCGCCGCGGCGCCCGCGAAGGCTTTCTGCTTATTCGCTTGCGAGCCGACCGCGGACGACACGCGCAAGGTGTTCGAGAATCTCGTCAGGAAGAAGTTCGATCTCGACGCGAAGATTCAAACATTTGACGTGACGCGCTTTTGGCGGCTCGACGTCGAGGGCGCCGGTCACGCGGGCGCCGAATATTTCTTTACGGCGAAGGTGGAGTTTCCCAAGGGCGCGAATCTCGATTGCAAGCCCGAGGGCGCGGAAAACACGGTGAAGGCCGATTGCTCCGCGAGCAGTTACTATTCGACCACCGTTCAGGACAAAATGGTGAAGGAGCGCCAATATATCGAACCCGGCAAGGTGATCGAATTCAAGGACGAAACGCGCTTCGACCAGTCCGACAAAGGCTGGAAGGCGCAGGACGGGAATATCTACTGAGCCGGCCGACGGCGTCGGCCAGTGGAGAATAAGCGGAAATGTTGGTGGCCGCGGCTGATCAAGTCTTAAAGAGTCGGGGCCGAGGCGGGAACCTGGCCATGCACATCAATGCGTCGGATCTCTACCTTCTTGTCGCGCTTGCCTGCGTCATAACGTTTTTGCGCGGTCCATTGTAGCGAGCCCAAATTAGGCGAGGCGATCACCTGTCCCTACGCTCCGCCTATGACAGCAATAACAGGGATGGATTAGGAGAAACAAGTGGCAGCTAAAAGAGATACCAGCGCCTTATTGAAGCAAGTCGCCTGGGCCGTCGCCGCGATCGCGGTGGTTTTCACGGCCATTCACTTCGCGCCGATCATTTCGCACGGCGGCTGAGTTGACGCGCTTGGGGCGCGAGATGACCTTCTCGCGCCCCAGCAACCAATCGCGCGCGCCGATCAAGTTTGGGGCCGCCGCCGCTCTTCTTCACGACCAGCATCGTCAGCAGAATTTCGACGAGGGCTTCGCGCCGGTCTTCCGTCGTGGCAGGCCGGCGATTTTGAGCACCTTTTGCCAGGAATCATAACATAAGCGATATTTTCGCTCGATCATGGTTGGCCGAACCATGAGGAATCGGTTAGCGCCGCTCACGGTCGCGCGAGAGCCGCGCTACACATTCGCGACGCGCTGTTCTATAGGAGTGCAAACTCGCAAATCCCAAAGGCCGCGCCGATGCTCGATTCCCTTAAAACCTTTCTCGGCGACCTCGCGCGCGGCGAGCCGCGCGAAACGCCTTTCGAGGCCGCCGACTATCAGCTCGCCGCCGCCGCCCTGCTGGTTCATCTCGCGTCCGTCGACGGGGAGTTCGACGACAAGGAACGCGCGCGCCTGCAAAGCATCGTCGAGACGCGCTTTGGCCTGGACAAGGCGCAGGCGCGCGCGCTCATCGTCCATGCGGCGGAGAGCGAGCGCGACTCGGTGGACCTTTTCCGCTTCACCAGCGTGTTGAAGCGCATGCTGGACGAAGATGGCCGTCGCCAAGTCGTCGCAATGCTCTGGGACATGGCTTATGCCGACGGGACGATCCATGAGTTCGAGGAAAATGTCGTCTGGCGCGTCGCCGAGCTGCTCGGCGTTTCGTCGCGAGAGCGCGTGAACCTGAAGCAGGACGCTCGCGCGGAGGCCGAGGAGCTGGCCAAGGAAGAGCCGTCGCCGGAGGCGCCGCCCCCGGGGCGCTGGTCGAAACCCTAAACCGAGGCGATTACAGGAGCCGTTAATGAGGTCATCCACGAACCCGCGCAAGGCGACAATCGTCACCGGCGCGTCCGAGGGCATCGGCGCGGAACTTGCCCGCGTTTTCGCGGCCAAGGGGCATGAGGTCGTGCTGGTCGCGCGCCGGCGCGACCGGCTCGAAGCCTTAAGCGCGGAAATCGCCGCGAGTGGCGCGCAAAAACCGCTGGTGGTCGCGCTGGACCTTTGCGAATCGGGCGCCGCCGACGCTTTGGAACAGGCGTTGCGCGACGCCGGGCTCACAGTGGAAATTCTGGTCAACAACGCGGGCTTCGGGCTCATCGGCCCCACCATGGGGCTGGGCGCCGCCGAGCAACTGGCGATGGTCGATCTCAATGTGCGGGCGCTGACCGAGCTGACGCTGCGTTTCCAAAGACATATCGCGGAGGCGCGGGGAGCTGTTCTCAACGTCGCGTCGATCGCCGCCTTCATGCCGGGGCCGAATTTCGCGGTCTATTACGCGACCAAGGCTTATGTGCGCTCCTTCAGCGAGGCGCTGGCGCAGGAGATGGCGCCGCTGGGCGTGAAGGTCTCGTGCCTTTGTCCCGGGCCGGTGGAGACGGGTTTCCAGGCGCGCGCGGGATTCGGGTTTACGGGAGCGATGTCGTCGATGAAGCCGGCGCTTGTTTCGGCTTCCGAGGTCGCGCGGCAGGGCTACGAAGGGCTGATGGCCGGGCGGGGCGTCGTCGTGCCAGGAGTGATGAACAAGATCATGCTGATTTTTGTCCGCCTTACGCCGCGCGCGCTGCTGATGCCGATGCTCGCCTATGCGCAAGGGGGCCGCTGACAAGGGCACAAAAAAAGCGGCGCCTCTGGCGGGGCGCCGCTTTTTTGTTCGGAGCCTTAAGCGGCCTTAAACTTCCGCCGACTTGACCTTGAGCACCTGGCGGCCGCGATACATGCCGGTCTTGAGGTCGACGTGATGCGGACGGCGCAACTCGCCGGAATCCTTGTCCTCGACATAGGTCGGCGCCTTGAGCGCGTCGGCGGAACGACGGAACCCGCGCTTCATTGGCGAGGTTTTTCTTTTCGGAACGGCCATTTATCTCATTCTCCGGGAGGCGCTCCGCCCCCAAGGGCGTAAGCGGCGAAAACTCATGCTCGGCGCATACAACATATTTGGCGGCGTGGCTAGCCTTGGCTACGCTCGGAGGAGGTGATTAGGATGCGCGAGCGGTGGCGCTTCCGGGAGTTGAGTCGGGTTATGATTGCAAAGGTTCGCGGATCGCTGACTGTCGGAGTCATGCTCCTGTCGGGTGTTGCGCTGGCTCAGGAGGAGCAGGCCGGCTCCGCGGTGGATTCCGAGCATATCTTCGGCTTCACGGAGGGGGCCGATATCGGCGACAAAGGCGAACGCGAGCTGGAAAGCATCACCATCGGACGTTTGGGCAAGCAGGGCGATTTCACGATTCTAACCAACGAGACTTCGTTCCGCTACGGCGTCGAGCAATCCTTCCGGGCGTCGGTGGGAATACTGACTGATTATTGCAGTGTCCACGAAGCGCCGGGGTATCTGGACCGGACGGGATTGCGACAGAGCGGTTTGACCAGCGAATTCCGGTGGCAATTCTCCGAACACGACAGCGCCCCAATTGGGCTGACCCTGTCGCTCGCCCCGACCTGGCGGCGCGTCAACGATCCGACGCCGGGGCACGGACAGGCCTATACGCTGCCGGTAAGTTTGCTGGCCGATCACGTGTTTATCCGAAACCAGCTTTACGCCGCCGTCAATGTGACCGTCGCCCCAACGTTCAGCTCTGTCGCTGGACTGTGGCAAAGCACGCAGCCGCTCGAACTTTCGGCCGCGCTCGCCGGGGCGCTGGGCGATCGGATTTTTCTTGGCGGGGAGGTTCGTTGGGCCACGCAATACCTGACCGCGCCATTCGGCGACCGCGCCCTCTATATCGGTCCAAGTCTCTACCTAAAGCTCCAGGAGAACCTGACCGTCAAGGCGGCGTGGTCCGCGCAAGTCCCCGATTTGTTCACCGGCCGAATGAATCTTGCGAGCTACGAGCGCCACCAGCTCCTGCTGCAATTTGCTTACGGCTTTTGAGCGCCTTCCGCTCACCCCCGCGTCTGCTCCCTCAGCCAGGCTTGCCATTGCTCCTGCGTGCCGTGAAAGGTGTTCTGGTCGACGGAACCAGGAATGCCCGGCACGCTGCCGTCGGAGCGGTATTGCCAAAAAGTCCATTTGCGGTCGCCATAGCGCACGGTCGGGTGATATTTGGTCGAGCGCACCCAGATTGGATATTCCGCCAGTGCGTTCGAGTGCAGGATCGACTGATAGAAATCGACCGAGGAATAGATGATCGGCCTCTTGCCGTAATGACGCTCCATTTCCTCGAGCATCTTGCGCATGTCGGCGAGGACTTCCTCGCGGTATAGCGTGCGCTTGCAGGTTCTGGAGGTTGGCGTCGCCTCGACGTCCAGTACTGGCGGCAGCGCGTCGGCCTCCACCGGCACGACGCTCTCGAAATTGCCGATTTCCTCGTGCGGCTGGCGGCACCAATAGACAAAATGATAGGCGCCGCGCGGAATCCCGGCGGCCTTGGCGGCGGCCCAATTGCGCAGGAACTTCGAGTCCGCGGCGTCGCCGCCCTCGGTCGCCTTGATAAAGGCGAAGGCGACGCCCGAATCCTTGGCCGCCTCCCAATCGATATTGCCCTGATATTTGGAAACGTCGACGCCATGAACGTCATATTCGGCGCTGCGGGTCGCGGGATATTGGCGCAGATCGGACTCTGGCACCGCATAGGCCAGGAAATCCGGGTCTTTTTTCGCGTGCGTCAGCGGCGCGCTAGTCGAAAATCTCGCCGCGCGCGGGCTATAGGACGGGTCGAGCCCCCCGCCGCAACCGGCCAGGAAGGAGGACAGGAGAAGCATTGCGGCCGTCTCGGCGCGAATGCGTGCGGGCAACGTTAGAGCGTACATTGCACCAAATTACCCCCCAAGCGGTAACGGAACGTTAATGCGCGTGCGACTGCCGCCTCGGCTCAAGAAAGATGGAACCACAAAGTGGCGATAGAAAGAAACGCGCCATAGCCTACAACATCCGTCACGGTCGTGACAAAGGCCGACGAGGAGACCGCCGGGTCGATTTTCCAGCGGTCGAGCGTAAGCGGCACGAGAATTCCGCCGAGCGCCCCAGCGACAAGATTGGTGAACATGGCGAGCGCCATCACCGGTGCTATTCCGATGTTTTGGAACCAGTTCGCGGCCACGACGCCGGTGATCAGGCCAAACCCCAAGCCGTTCACCGCCCCCGCTCCAAGCTCGCGCAGAATCACCCGCATCGCGTTGGTTCGCGACAGTTCGCGGGTCGCCAGCGCGCGAACCGCCACGGTCATGGTTTGCGTCGCCGAATTGCCGCCCTGGCTCGCGACAATGGGCGCCAGCACGGCGAGCGCCACCATCTGCTGCAACTGGCTTTCGAACAGCCACAAAACCGAGGAAGCGACGATCGCGGTTCCCAGATTGATCAAGAGCCAAAGAAAGCGGCTTTTGGCGGTCTGCCAGAAGTCGTCGGAAAGCTCTTCCTCCGGATTGACGCCGCCGAGCGCCTTGATCTCCTCGGAGGCCGCTTCCTGCAGCACGTCGACGATATCATCGATGGTGATGACGCCGACCAGCCGTTCCGCCTCGTCGACGACCGGAACCGAGACGAGGTTGTAGCGCTCGAAAATCCGTGCGACTTCAGCGCCTTCTTCTGTCGCGGTCACGCGGCGGCGATCCGCCTGCATGATTTCGTCGACTCTTCGGTTTGGCCGGGCGCGCACCAGAGCGTCGAGAAACACCGTGCCGAGCAAGCGATAGCCGGGATCGACGACGAAAACCTCGAAAAAACTGTCCGGCAGAATATCGGGATCGGTTTCCCGAAAGAAATCGAGCACTTGACCCGCCGTCCAGAAGGTCGGGATGGCGATCAGCGTCGTCTGCATCAGCCGGCCGGCGCTGTCCTCGGGGTAGTTCAGCGAGC
>JBAWEN010000224.1:0-7111 GCA_049591215.1 Methylocystis sp.
GCGCGTGATCTGCGACTGCACGCCGTTAAGCACGGAGCCATTGATGAAGCCGTCGAGCGACAGCGCGACGCAGATGACCGAGAGCGTGCCGGAGGCGAGCGATCCGCCGCTGGCGGAAGCGGTCAAGGTCGGGGTCGGCGTGACGCCCAGCGGCAGCGAATTATTGCCGCCGAGGATCAGCGCCTCTTCGCCGATCATCGTCGCCTGAAGCCCGCGCAGGCCCGCCTGCGCCCGCACGTCGTCGAAGCCGACGCCGGCGTATTCGGCTTCGAAGTCGACCGAGGTTTCAAGGCCGATGCCCTTATAGGAGGCGAAGTAATCGGCCGTCGTCACGGCCTGCGCGCCGGCGCGGTTGCCGCCGGAAACGCCGAGCCGCAATCCGTTGGTGTTGATGCCGGTGATCGCCCGCCAATTGGCCTGAATGCCGCCGCGGCCGGAGACGCGCGGCGTCTCGTTGCGCAGCGGCGTGAGCACGGGCGCGAGGAACTTGGCGCCGGGTTCGAGATCGTAAAAGGCGAGGCCGTCGGTCGCGCTGGTCGGCTGCGAAAAAGTGCTCTTTTCGAGCCCGAACGCGAGCAGGCGCGGATCGCCTTGCGGCAGGCTCTGCGATTTGCGAATGGCCGCGAGAACTTCATGCGTGGTGTTCTGGATGGTCATGTGTGGAGTCCCGATGTGAGGTGGACGCGCCGTCCCCGGCGCGGGTGTTGGTGGGGCGCCTCCCTTCTCCCACTTGTGGGAGAAGGTGGCCCGGCGTAGCCGGGTCGGATGAGGGTTCTTTCGGCGACGACGGCGATGCGAAGAGGGGCGATTTTCAGAAGGGACGCAGCGCGGAAGATGCGGGGCGATCGCGACATCCCTCATCCGACCTCGCTTCGCGAGGCCGCCTTCTCCCACAAGTGGGAGAAGGGACGCGCCTTCTCACCGCGCATTCTTCCATGGGCAGAACGGCCGCCAGCGATTGTTCCCCGTTCGCGTCGCTTTATATGAACAGGAGCGCCCATCGCGGCGCGCGAGCGAGCGAGGGGGGCGACATGCGCGACCTGATTGTGATTGGTTATCCCGACGCGCAGGCCGCCGAAGCGGCGCGCGATGCGCTGCTGGCGCTGCCGCGCGAAGAAATCTTTCGTATATCCGACGTCGTCGTCGCCACGCGCGACGAGAAGGGCGCGATAAAACTCAGCCATATCGTTCACTCCGGGGCCTTGAACCTTGGAACGGGAACGATGTCGGGACTGCTCATCGGACTGCTTTTTCTGCATCCGATTTTCGGCATTCTGGCGGGCGCCGCGGCGGGCGCCGTCGGCGAGGGCTTGAGGGGCGTCGGCGTGAGCGAGGAGTTCGTTAGGGAACTCGCCGATGTGCTGAAGCCGGGCCGGGCGGCCCTGCTGGTGGAACGCAACGCCGCGACGAAACACGAAGTCGACGATCACGTCGTCGCGACGCTTGCCGCTTCCGGCGGATGCCTCCTCAAGACAAACCTCAAGGCTTCGCTCGAACATAAGCTTCGGCTAGCCTTCGAGGAAGCGCGCCATTGCGCGCAAGACGAAGCGGCGCCCGGCGCTCACCAGGCGGCCGGCTAGTGGCCTGTGACGCTCGAATTGAAGATTTCGAAAGGCGAGCCTGAAGGCTCGCGAACCAAGGCGCCTCGCCGGGCCGCGAGCCTTCAGGCTCGCATGTTCCTTATCGCAGCGCTCGCGGCTGGCTTTGCGCGACCTTGATCAGCAGCGCCGCGCGTTGCTCGCCGGTCATCGCCGCGAGCGTTGCCGCGAGGTCTTCGACGCGCGCCTCCGCGCCCTTCTCCACCGCGCGCGTGCCGGCGAGCATCGGCGGCGGCAGCGGCTGGCGAGCGAGTTCCTCGACGCGCTGGCCGAGCTTTTCGAGACGCGGCGCGAGTTCGGCGAGCAAAGCCTTTTGCGCGTCGCGCTCCAATCGCGCCGCTTCCAGCGTCTCGGCGATCTTGGCGAGATCGCTCTTAGCGAGATCACTTGGCGCAGCGGCTTGCTCCACGGGCTCCAGCGGCTGTTCGTCGTCTTCGTCGTCCTCGGAGATTTCCGCGACGATAAAATCCTTCAGCCTGACGATGGCGTCTCGCAGCGCGGCGATCTGTCCTTCGTCGTCCTCGCCCTCGGCGATTTCCGCCGCCAGCACGTCGAACACGATTTGCAAGGCGGCGATGGCGCGGCCGGCGTCGAACGCTTCCTGTCCGAGGCATTTGCGCAGGCGCTCCAGAGCCTGCGTTCTCGTCCCCGGCGCGGCCTTGCCCAGATCGTTCTCCATCCGCTCCAGCGCGCCCAGCATGGAGGCGGAACTCGCAAGCAGTGCCTGATGCGCCAGCGCCTCGGCTTTCTTCTTGAAGGTCTTGCCGTCGCCGGCCATCCACACCTGCTCGACGGCGTTGTCGAAACTCGCGAACTTCATCGTCTCGACCGCGCCATCGGCCTTGATCATCGCGAATGTCGCGCTCGGCAGGCACGGCAGATCGACCAGCGAAATCTCGCAAGGACTCGCGGTGTAGCGCATGAGGTCCGGGTCGTTCTCGTCGGGCCAGCGCTTCACATATCCGCCGCCTCGCGAAAATCCGGTGTAGACGCCCGCTTCGACCTTGGCCCATTCGGCTTCGTCGATGATCTTCGCGCAGACTTCGATCTGCTTGTCATCGTCGTTGAAATGAATCGCCTCGACGCGCCCCGCCGCCACCTTGCCGTGCATGGCGCGCAGATTGCCGAGGCTCTTGCCGCCGCTGGCCTTGCGGGCCTCGTCCGACCACTTTTGGTAATAGGGCTTGGTGCTGGCGTAATCGCAGACTTCATTGCCGCGATCCGGCGTCTCGGCGGTGACGACGCCGTAAACAAGCCGCTTGCCCGCGTCGATCTTGGTGAGCGGAATGAACATCTGCAACTGCGTCATCTTTTGCGCGTCCTTAAAGAAAAAGGCCCGCGCGAGGCGAGCCTTGTTGGCTTGGGTTTGGTTGGCGTTCGAAAGGCGCTGTCTTACCGCGCCGCCTCGCGGGTGCGGCGCGCGAGTTCCGGTTCGACGAGGCCGTGCCTGATGAGCCAGACAATCGCGCGGCTCCAGGACTCGTCGGTCTCGCCGCGATAATCCGTTTGCGACACGTTCATCAATTCGCCGGTGCGCGAGTCGCGGATGCGAAATTCGAGGTTTTGCTCCATCACGCTGATCTTGCGGAAGAAGCCGAGGAAGGACATATCGGCGCCGAGCGCGCGGGCGATGTCGGCCTCGCAGCCGTTGCATTTGCGCAGCCAATGCTCCCGTTGATTCACGTCGCTGGATGCGCTCGTATCGACGAGTTCGAACAGGCCGGATTTCGCGAGTTGCTCGCGCGCCAGCGCGGTGACGCGCCGCAGCCGCGCGGTCTCCTCCGCGCTCTCGCCGGCCAGTGGGCCGCCGGCGCTGAAATCGTCGAGTTCGAGATCGAACACCGCGAGCTTGATCGGCTTGGCGTCCTCGGCGCGGCCAAGGCACGCGTAAAACACCAAGGCGCAACAGAAGCAGGCCGCGAATAAGAGCCGAGCCGTCGCTCGCAAGGATTGTTTCATCTCAAAGGCTCCCCATCGCGCGAACGCCGTGGGTTCATTTATAGCGCGGCCCCCAGCCTTCGCCCGGGACGCGCTCCCGCGGAGGGTTGGGCAAAACGCCCGTCGTCACCAGCACATTCGCCGCCGGATCCGCCACCGGCGCTTCGCCCAGTTTCACGCGCGCTTCGTTGCGGGGCAGGATTCCCGCGCCGACGTAACTCGTCAGCACCTGCGCCTGCTGGCCCGCGTCGATCTGCGCGTCCTCGCCCCAGGCGAATTCGATGTCCTCTTCGCCAAAATCCTCGATCAACACGCCATCGATCAGCCGCTTCACCCATTTCAGGACCGGCCAGAGTCCCTCTTCTTCCGCCATCTCCTTCTGCGTCTCGCCGGTCGAGCGATTTGTTTGATTGACGAAGGGCGGATAGCGAGACGCTAAACGCATAACAGACGATGCGCGCCAGCCATTCGTCGAACACGCCCTTGAGTTCCGGCTCCTTCGTCTGGATGAAGGTTTTCGCCACGCCGCCGGGCACGAATTTCGCCCGCCGCCGCGCCGCGAGATCGCCGGTGAAGTATGCGTCCCAATAGTCCTGGAAATTCTTGATCTGATCGGGCCGGCGTGACGCGCTTACTTATACTCGCCGGACGCAATCAGTCTGTCGCAATAGGCGCGCCATTCCGGCGACCAGCGGTTAGAGGTCTCCCATCGAGACGGCACAGCGCCCTCCCGGACGGCCTGTCCAAGCAGATGCGCGTTCAACCAGGGATCGGCGGCCATTTTGTCGATCATTCCCGGCTCGAACAGTTCCGGCAGATATTTGCGCGCGTGAGGATAGCCCCGGTCTTCGTCGGTCAGGAAAAGATCGACGAAGATTTTTCGTTCTGCTTCGAGTCTTTCCAGTTCCTTTTCGGTCAACCCCGGCAGAGCGTATTCGTCGAACGAGTTCTCCGGTCCAAGGACGACTCCCTTCGGATTGGCGTCCTTAAAGCGTTCGTAAAGGAGCTTCAGATGTTCCGGATATAGGTACAGCGTCTTACCCCCGGCCCTACCGAATGCGGACGGCCAAACCTTTGGTCCTCCGCAACGTTCGATGGGCAAGGCCATCCTCCCATCGTCTTCGATGGTGATTGTTTCGAGCGTATCGAGACCACACATTGCCCAAGAATACATAACAATCTCCTCAGGGGAACGGTTGCAGCTTAAGGAGAATATTGCCGTCCGTGTCCACCACCACGAGCGACCGTCCAGCGGTATCCGGCCGATCCAAATTCCGCAATTTTCCTATAAGGCGGGGAATGTCGCTGTCCGAGCGAATTTGCAGCGCGACGATGTCCGGTTTATCATCCTTCCTCAAAGCGTCTCTCACCGACGCTTCCGCCCTATCAAGTGTCTTTGCCGTCTTCACCTCGACGCTCGTCACGCGAGCGCCGTTTGTATCCTCGTAGATGATGTCTGGTCCCGAGACATTTTTACCAACGATTGCGGCTTTCGTTCCGCTCGGCTGTGTCTCGTCAACAATTTTATTGGCCGCTTCGGTGGTCAGCTTCAGCCCTTTTTTATCGCTGTGCTCGTCGACAAGTTTTTGGATGTCCTCTTTCGAGGGGCGAACGGTCGCGGGGGACTGCGAAGCGTCTTTGTTCTCGGGGTCTTCCGGCGGAATTGGCGCGGCGGCTGCGACGGAATCTTGCCGGGACGCTTCGGCGGCTGTCTTATCTTGATCTTTCTCCTGCGTAGGCTCGTTTGTCGTCGAGGGAGACGCCTGCACAACTGGAGGAGCGCTGTGGGATTTCCGCCAGTCTTCGACCGTCTCGCGAACAGCGTTCCCCACAGCCGCCGCGGCGGCGGCGACGGCAGCGCCAATCAAGGGCAGCGGAACGGCCTGCGCCACCTGCACGCCTCCGCTCTTGCGCTTCACCTCGCCGCCCGCGCCAGCGGTCCACTTTCCGTCCGGCCCGCGTTGCTCGTTTGGATCGAAGGTTTTCTTCAGTTTTTATTTAAGCCCTGTGGATCGTCGAGCAGTTGATCCACCGTCACCGGCCCCGCGCCCGTCGTCACCAGCAACAAATTCGCCGCCGGGTCCGCCACCGGCGCTTCGCCGAGTTTCACGCGCGCCTCATTGCGCGTCAGGATTCCCGCGCCGACGTAACTCGTCAGCACCTGCGCCTGTTGGCCGGCGTCGATCTGCGCGTCCTCGCCCCAGGCGAATTCGATGTCCTCTTCGCCAAAATCCTCGATCAACACGCCGTCGATCAGCCGCTTCACCCACTTTAAAACCGGCCACAGCCCTTCTTCTTCCGCCATCTCCTTTTGCGTCTCGCCGGTCGAGCGATTTGTTTGATTGACGAAGGCCTGATGCGAGACCGAAAACGCGTAACAGACAATGCGCGCGCGCTCGCCCCAGGCGATTGCCGACGACTGCTACGGCGCCTTATGGCTCGCCAAATACTCGTCGATCTCTTTTTCCCGCTCAGGCGTGATGGGCGCTCCGACGGCCAACTCATGCAATTCCTTCAGGCCGACATCAGGAATATGCGCCATGAGTCGATCATAAACCTGAACTTCAATGAGCCCCCACTCCAAAAGAGCCGCGAGATATCCCTCCCAAAGGAGAGACACTTCCTGTGAGCTATCGCGCCACGTCAAGTGCTTTAGCAGTCGATTGCTCAGTTCCTCCTCGGAAGGCGCGGTTACTGTTTTCTTTTCCATCGTTACCTCCTCGGCCTCACAACCGTTCCATCCCACGCTTCGATAGTTATGCGCGATATTCGCCCAGCTTTGTCAGCGGAGTATGCCCGTCTGATTGCGCGCTCCGCTATTTCCTTGGTCATCCCCGGCTGATCGAGGGCATCTATATGGATGACATCCGATTGGCCTCGCGCGTTCATTATGCGATTTGAAATCGCCGAGGACAAACCGTCCGAACTCGTATCGGCGACACCGGAAACAGTCTTTAATTCGGTGCGAACGCCGTTGATGTAAAAGTCCGCGCTTCTTTGTCGGCTCTCGGCGGGGATTGTTTCGACATCGTTCCCTGCGGCCAGTTGTCGTTCGACGAACCGCTTTTCAGCGTCGGTGAGGCCGTCCGTCGACCCTTTCAATTCGCCGCGCTGCGCGGTGGTTTGTGGCGCTCTTTCGTCGGTTTTGGGCTCCTCCGGTTCCGGCGTCGCCGCGCTCGCGGCGGGCTGGCTTGGCGCCGCTGGCGGCGTTTTGTCCTTCGCGGGCTCCGCGTCGTCGGGCTTTTTCGAGTCCGAATTCCACCAGTCATTGATTGCCCTGGCGCCGGCGCCGATTGCCGGCGCGAGATAGGGCAAAACTTTCGGCGCGTCGGTCACGATTTCTCGCGCGATGGCGGGCGCGAGTTGCGCCTGCGCCACTTGCGCGCCGCTGTTCTTAGACTTCGCCTTGGCCTCGCCGCGCCCGGACCCAAACCGCCCATGCCAATCGCGCGGCTGCTCGGGGTTGTAGTTTTTCGCCAGTTCCGCCGAGCCCTGCCCCACCGGCGTCGGCGCGGGGCCGGTCACCGTCAGCACATTCGCCGCCGGATCCGCCACCGGCGCTTCGCCCAGTTTCA
>JBAWEN010000225.1:0-5637 GCA_049591215.1 Methylocystis sp.
CGCCCTATCTGCGGCTGTTCGCTCTGGCGCGCGGCGGAACGCTGCTCGACAAGGGCGCGGCGTCGGGCGATCCCAGGCGCATCGCCATCGCGCGCTTTTTCGCCGACAATCTCGCGGTCGCGGCGCCGGGCCTCGCCAGGATCGTGACGGCGGGGGCGGCGTCCACGTTAGATGGCGGCGCGGCGCTGGAGGTGTAGCCCCGGCCTGCTGTCGTCACCGTTTTAAAACGAACGACGCCGTCACCGGCGCGTGAAGCGAGCCAAGGATCGGCTCTTGCGCGGTGACTTCATCCTGCAATCCCTCGTTCAATATGACGACGGAGGAGCAGGCGGCCGCCAGCGCCGGCGACGCGAGAATGTGATCGAGAAGAATTTTTCGTCCGCCATGCACGACGGAGAAGCGGCGGGCCTCGTCGACCCGCTCGGCGAGTGGAACCAGGATTCGGGGCATTGTCTCGGGTGTATCTTCGTCGCGGGCGCCGCGAAGGATTCGCATGGGCGCGTCATATTCCCGCGAATTGAGATCGCCGCAGACGACGATGCGCGCCGCCGGGTCCGCGTCGAACAAGCGTTCCACGAATAGCCGGGCTTCGAGCGCCTGGCCCTCCCGTTTCTGCGCGGCGAGGAACTGTCCCTCGACGAAGCTTCGGCTCGAACCGCCGCCTGTCGCCGCCTTATCCTCTTGAAGCGGAACCGCGCGCGGCGCGCGAAGATGCAAATTGATTATGTGGAGAGGCGCGCCGTCTGGCGCCGCGATGCATGCGTATAGAAGCGGCCGGTCCCAGGCGACCTCCACCGGTCCTTGCGTCGAACGGCCCTCGGCGGGCGGCGTCCAGCTCCATTTCGCGACGATGTCGTGAAACAACTGGCGATGCTCGATGATCGGCCAGCGGCTCGCGATAACGAGATTGTGGACATCGGCGGGCGCGGTCGTTCCCGGCCTCATGCTTGTCGCGCGATGGCAGCCCTCATAAGGCCCGCCGGAGAAGAGCCGATCGAGCGCGAGAAAACGTCTTCCCTCATGGTCCGCCGTTTTCTGCGCGTTGACTTCCTGCAAGCAAAGAATATCGGCCGCGAGTTCGCTCAACAGAGGTTTTAGAACGCCAAGGCGCCGCTCGAACACGGCGCGGCGGGCGGCTGAGCAGTCAAGATTTTCGAGATTGAATGTCGCGAGACGAAACTGGGTGGCCATTTCCATAGCCTAGCGCGTTTTCGAGCGAAGTGGAGATCTTGCCGGCCATATAGCGCCAGCCGACAGCAATGTTATGGTCGCCGACGCGCTCGAAGCATGTAATGGCTGTTTGTCGACGCGGCGTTTTCAATGAACCAGTCCGAGGCCGAGCAGCCCTGAGACGATCAGGAAGATTGCGATAATGTAATTGAGAAGGCGCGGCATAATGAGAATGAGAATGCCGGCGAGTAGGGATACGATGGGTTGCAGATGCGCGATGCTGAGAGTCATGTGCGTTTCTCCGGTGACATGACTCTTGATGAGCCGCGGGGTTGGCGACAAGGTCACGGATTTTCAGTGTTGACGGAGCGAAACCGCGACACGAACCAGGCCGATTTCGCTCGGTGAGAACCGGTCACGTAAACCCTTCGGCGACCCGGCCAAGCAGGCTGGATGCAAGATCAAGCCTGCTTGGACTGTAATGGGCCATGGAGGGCTGGCGCGACGCGCGGTTGGTCGGCTAGACTTTGTTGGCGTCCTTGACGGCGTCCTTCACCGAATCCTTCGCGGTCCCAACAGCGTCGCGCACGGCGCCGGCGAGTTGATCGGCCTTGCCATGCAACTCGAGCTCCTTGTCGCCGAGCACCTTGCCCGCGACTTCCTCGATCTTGCCCTTGATGTTCTGGACGGCGCCCTTGATGTTTTCTTTATCCATGATGAAATCTCCTGTTGTTTCGCGGATTGCTTCGAAGGTGTAATCGAGTGGCGCGGAAATTCGCAGCGTCGGAAACTACTCACAACGCTCGTTTGGCGCCGCGTGCAATGGTCGCTCAGACCGCCCCAACGACGAGTCGAATCAGCGCGGGGATTGAGCGTGATCCGGTTTTTCGCATGATGGCGGCACGATGATTCTCCACCGTGCGCTGACTGATGCGAAGGTCGGCGGCGATATTTTTGCTGGGATGTCCGGCGAGCACGAGATCCAGTATTTGCCGTTGACGCGTCGTCAGGCTGGATAGGTGCGCCGCCGCGTCCGCGCGCCGCCCCGTCGGTGGGCTGGAGTCCTGAGTTTTCTCCTGGGCAAGTTTGATGCTGGAAATGAGCTCGTCATGGTGAAAGGGTTTTTCGAGAAAATCGCAGGCGCCGGCCTGCATCGCCTTGACCGCCATCGATACGTCGCCATGTCCAGTAATCATGATCGACGGCAAAGTAATCTTGTCGGCTTTCAGCCGGGCCAGCAACTCGAATCCATCCATGCCGGGCAACATGGCGTCGATGACGAGGCAACCCATGCGTCCATCCAACGCGGCGAGGAAAGCCTCGCAGCTCGCATAGGTCTCGACGGGCCAGCCTTGCGCTTCGAGCGTCTCGCCAACCGTTTCGCGCAGACCGGCGTCGTCGTCGACAACGAAGACTGTCGCGGACAACCGGCTTTCGCAATGGTTCCCCAGCTTTCGCGGCGTCGCCGTTGCGAGAAGATGCGCAACGGTGCGCAGCAGTTCCGCCGCCTCCACCGGCTTGTCGAGATGAGTGCAGCCAAGTTCGGCGATGGCGCGCAGGGTTTGCGTTGAAATGTCTCCTGTAAGCACGACGGCCGGAACTTGTCGCTCGAACTTCTCCCGCAGCATTGTGACGAGTTCCCCGCCATTCGGCCCGTTGGGAAGATTGAAGTCGGCGACGATAAGGTCGGGATGCTCCATGGTCGCGAGCGCGGCCACGCCGTCGGCGACGCCAATCGGAGAGTGGCCGGCGGCTTGCAACAGCAGTTCCAGTAGGTCTCGAATCGTCGGATCATCCTCTATGACGAGGATCGAGGCGCTATCTCTGGCGCGCTCGATGGCCGGCTTTTCCCGCGAAGGCGTGGAAGCCGCCTTATCCTCGACGGCGATCGGCACGGCGATGCTGAACATCGAGCCGCGCCCGACGTTTGATCTCAGATCGATCGAATGACCGAGAAGGGCGGAAAGTCGATGGACGATCGCGAGTCCCAGCCCCAGCCCTTTGGCGCGTTCGCGCGCCGGGTTGTTCATCTGATGGAACTCCTCGAAAATCGCCTGGCGATGTTCTTCGGGAATGCCGGGGCCAGTGTCCCAGATTTCGATACGCATTGTGTCGCCGCGCCGACGGCAGCCGAGCAGCACTTTTCCCTTCGTGGTGAATTTCACGGCGTTGGACAGAAGGTTGCGCAGAATTTGCTCGAGCAGACGTGGATCGCTCCGCACCACGCATCTGCTCGACGCGACGCGCCAGTCGAGCCCTTGCGCGCGCATGTGATAGCCGAAATCCTCGTCGAGATGTTCAAACAGCTCGTTGAGCGGAAAGTCTTCCATATCGGCGTGGATGACGCCCGCTTCGAGTTGATTGATGTCGAGCAGCGTGTTCAACATTCCCGACATCACGCCCACCGTGGCGTCGAGACGTTTCAAGAGTTTTTGCGCTTCGTCGCCGGGCGCCTTTACTGTCAGCAAGCCATGCAACAGCCGGATGGTTTGCAGTGGCTGCCGCAAATCATGGCTCGCGGCGGCGAGGAAGCGCGATTTCGCGACATTGGCCCTGTCGGCGACCTGTTTGGCGTCGGCCAGCGCCTCCGCCGCGCGTTTGTTTTCGGTGATGTTCCTGAAGGTGATGACCACGCCTTCGACGCCGCCGTCTTGGTTTCGGTACGGCAGAATGAGCCGATTGTACCAAACCCCGTTCCGCGTCGAGACTTCTTTTTCGATAGGCGTCTGGTCATCGAGAATCTGCGAGGCGTCGTAGATCAAATCATTGTCGTCCACGAGCGAGGCGAAATCGGCGAGAGGGCGGCCGATATCCCGGGCGAGCACCCGAAACAGCAACGTGGCGGCGGGCGTGAAGAAACGGATCTTGAGCTCCTCGTCCAGAAAGATCGTCGCGATCCCGGAGCTTTCCAGAATGTTCTGAAGATCGTTGGAGGCTTTGCGCTGGAGCGCCAGCGCCTCGTGAAGCTGGTCGTTCAGAGCGTTGAGTTCTTCGTTGGTCGACGAAGCGTTCTCGTTCACGGGCCTACCCTGTTCGGTGTTGCGCGATTGGTTCGACGAGAGTGTGGACGGCGCTCGGCTATGGTCCGGGGAACGCCGTAGGGGTGGAGTTCCGTCTGATTTTCTCCAACGCAACCGTTTGAGCGCGGGCATGGTCGAAGGCCGCAGTGTGTCACAATAGCACATTTCAAAGTCGTTCGGGCGCGGCGGCTCGTTCGGTCGACTCTCGCCGCGGCCTTCGGCCGGCGTTCCGCGCCGCCGCCTTCGGCCGGCGTTCCGCGCCGCCGCCTTGTGAGTAGTTTCCGAGGCTGCCCATGGATGCTCCAAAAAGGCGATAGTGCGACCAGTGTTTTCGTTACGCGACACAAGCGCGGGAATGATCCCGCCGTCTTGCCGACGCGTCCAGAAACGAATCCGGAATAACGCCATGCCCGCCAATTATCACGCGATCGTCTGGATCGATCATCGAGAGGCGAGGATCTTCCATTTCAGCCTGGCGGACGTCGATCGCATCGTGATCCATCCGCATCGTCCGAGTCGGCGCATCCAACACGAAGCGGGCGCGATCGGCGGCGACGGGCTTTTGGATGAAGATTTTTTCGAACGGGTCACCGCGGTGATCGCGGACGCGAAGGCGATTCTGATCACGGGACCGGCGAGCGCCAAGTCGGAACTCGCCGCCCATCTCTCACGCCGCCATCCAGACCTCGCGCGTTGTGTCAAAGGCGTCGAGACCATCAATCATCCGAGCGACGGCGCCCTGGTCGCCGTCGCTCGTCTCCACTTCAAAGCCGAGGATCGACCGCGATCACACATCTGACGCACCGGCGTCGGCCCCTATGTCCGCAAAAAAGGAGACGCGATGTCACTTGGAACCATCATCCTCATCCTGCTCATTCTCATGCTCGTCGGCGCCATCCCGGCTTGGCCCCACAGCGTCAGCTGGGGCTATTACCCCTCCGGCGCTCTCGGCACAGTGCTGATCGTCGTGCTGATCCTTGTTCTGGTGGGCCGGATATAGCGCGGTCGCCGCGACGCGCGAGCGCCCAACCGCAAAATCCAGGAGACAAAGATGCAGAATGTTCACCCCGCGCCAACGCCGGCGTTTCGCATGAGAGTCGCCTTTGCGGACGGCGAGGATTCCTTCGCCTTTCCCGTGGGCGCGACGCTCGGCGACATCGCCGATTGGATTGATGGCGTCAGCGAACTCAAACACGGAATTCCCGTGGCCATCGCCATCACGATGTCCGCGCGCCGACCGATTCCTTGCCAAGGTGGAGCGAGCGCGCCGAAACCGCGCGGTCCCGAAATCGCGGCCCTCTAGACGATCCCTTGTTGGAGCTTTCCCGTGACCACGCTCAGGATTCAACACCGGACGATCTACCGTTACAGTCAACCGGCAGGCTTTGGGCCGCACCGGTTGATGATTCGGCCGCGAGAGAGTCGCGATCTTCGCGTGATTTCGAGC
>JBAWEN010000226.1:0-1974 GCA_049591215.1 Methylocystis sp.
ATAAAGGCTCGGCTCCCCAGCGGCGGCGGGCGCCGGCGTCTCGCGCGGCGGCGGCGCGCCGCAAGCGGCAAGCGCAAGACAAAAGGCGAGCGCGGCGAAACGCTTAACGGGACGCGTGAACATCGGACTGTTTTGCGCCGCCAGGGTTTAAAAACGATGAACACCAGCCAACAAAGGCGCGATCCCGCCGCTTGGCCAAGCGGCGGGCGCGGCTCGGCGGCGGCATGTTCAATTTATGATGCCGCGCGCCCGCTTCCCGATTTGCTTCGCGTCTTCGTCCGGCTCCGGCGGTCTTTGCTCCACCGCGAACTTTTCGAATCCTTCAAATTGCACGACGGTGGGCGACGTCGGCGTTGGCGGCGCGGCAATCGCTATGCCGGCGTCGGCGAGCCTTTTGTGCAAGTCGAAATGCAGATCGCTGCGCACGCGCGACGATTGTTCGACGTCCTCGAGATAGCACCACAGCTCGAAGCGGAACTGAGCCGCCTCCATCCCCAGAAACATCACCTGCGGCGCCGGAATGCGCAGCACGCCGTCCTGCGCGCGCGCCGCCGCCAGCAGAATGTCGCGGATCTGCTCGGGATCGACGCCCGAATGCGGCGAGAGCAGGATCTTGACGCGCCCGACCTTGTCGCCGCGCAGCCAGTTCTTGACGACGCCCGTGACCAGATTGGAGTTAGGCACGATCATCGTCGCGCGGTCGAAGGTTTCGATCTCGGTCGAGCGCACGTTGATGCGCTTCACATAGCCCTGCTCGTCGCCGAGCACCACCCAGTCGCCGACGCGAATGGCGCGCTCCCACAACAAGATGAGGCCCGACACGAAATTATTGACGATCGATTGCAGCCCGAAGCCAATGCCGACCGACAGCGCGCCGGCGACGATGGCGAGCTTTTCGAAGCCAAGGCCGAGATGCTCCATCGCGACGGAGACCGCCAATATGAAGCCGGCGTAGCCGACGCTGGCGCCAATCGAATTGCGCAGCCCCATGTCGAGCCGCGTCAGCGGCAGCAAGGTGCCGTCGAGCCAGCGCCGCAGGCCATGCGCCGCCGCGAGCGTGATCGCGAAGAGAGCGAGCGCCACGAACGCGGTCGAGGGCGAGATGGTGACGTCGGCGATCTTGACCGCCAAAAAGGACGATTGCAGGTCGGACACAAAATCGCCGGACTCGACGCCGAATGGCGCGAGAATGAGCCGCGCCGCTAGTCCGAAACAGGTCAGCGTCAGCGCGCCCGAGAGCAGCGCCGCGAGCGGCCGCAGCGATTGGCGCTCGACCCCGAGCACGCTCGACGCCACCAGTCCAAACCGTCCGGTCGGCGCCAAGGCTCTGTCGGTGGCGGCGCGCGATAGCGTCAGAACGATCAGGAGAACGCCGGCGACCACGAGGGTCCAGCAGCCTTGAACGATGAAGAAATTGGCGAAGGTGAAATAGCCCAGCGCGCAGGCGGCGACAACCGTCGCCGCGGCGGTGAAGCCGAGCAATCGCGTCAACGCGAGCCAGTCGCGCCCGACGTTCGCCTCGCCCGCGCGGCCGCGCGGAAAGTTCCGCAGCGTCGCGATCATGAAGGCGGCGCACGCCAACGCCCCGAACCCGCGCGTGAGAATCGCGACGGAAAGACCCGCCTGCACCGTCTCCTCGATTTGCTCGAGCAGGCGCACCCCGGCCATCGTCGCGACAACGGCGACGGCGAGCCGCGTTAGCTGCCCGGCCAGCGGATCGCCGGGGTCAACGAGACGCCAGCGCGGCGCGCCCGGCGCCAACACTGCCCGCGCGACGCCATAGGTCACCCCGACGCGCCCGACGCCTTCGAACAGGCGCATTAGAATTGGCTCCAACGCGGCGTCGGCGAGGTCGAAGCCCTCGAGCGCCGAGTTCAGCGCCATCACCGCGGCCAGCGGCACGGCGCTCGTCGCCAGCGCGACCCAGGCCGCGCCGACGGCTCTTTTCGACTTCGCGGGCGCGGCGACCCCTTG
>JBAWEN010000227.1:0-7274 GCA_049591215.1 Methylocystis sp.
TGCGGGGCCGCCGCGCCGCGCGCCGCGCGGATGCGCAGATCGCCTTTTTCGATTTCGATTTCCGAGAGATCGCTGTCCGTCAGGAGTGCGGCGATGAGCCGCAACAGGCTCTCCTCGCGCGAGACGGCCGACGTTTCCGGCGTTGCGCGGGGCGACGCCGAGGCGCGCGGGCTGGCCTTTCGGGTTGAACGGGAAGCTGGGGGTTTGCGCGCCATGGATGCTCAGGTCTTTCTCGTTGCGGTGGCGAAGAGAGCCTCGAGGGCCAGCAGATAGGAGAGTGGGCCAAAGCCCGCGATCACGCCGCGCGCCGCGGGCGCGATATAGGAATGATGGCGGAAGCTTTCGCGCGCGTGGACGTTGGACAGGTGAACCTCGATCACGTCGGCCTTGGCTCCCTTGATCGCGTCATGCAGGGCGATCGAGGTGTGGGTCAGCGCGCCGGCGTTCAAAATCACTGGCTCCCCGGCCGCGCCCGCCTGTTGAATCCAGGTGACGAGATCGCCCTCGAAATTCGATTGCTCGAACACGAGGTCGACGCCACGCGCGGCGCAGCGCTCGGCGAGCGACGCGCGGATGTCGTCCAGCGTCGCCTCGCCATAAATTTCGGGTTCGCGGGCGCCGAGGAGATTGAGATTGGGGCCGTTGAGGACGTGGACGGCTGACATGAAAACACCAGAAGCCAGGGCGCGGCGCGCCGATGGAACCACATAAACCTGTCGGCGCGGCAAGGAAAGCCCCACCGCTTAAGGCGGGGGCGCCTCTCCCTTCTCCCACAAGGGGGAGAAGGCAGACCGGAGCGCTAATCAGCAGGTGGATTTGCCGCATTTGCGGATGTTGTCGATCTTCGTCTTCATTTCCGCGTAGGGAAGGCCGCCGACGAACGCCTCCTTGCCGAGAATCCACGAGGGCGTGCCGTTGAAATGCAGATCGTCCGCCTGCTTGGCGACTTCCGTCAGGGCTTCGTGAACCGACGGGCTCTTCAAATCTTTTTCGAGCTGGTCCACGTCGGCGCCGAGTTCCTTGGCCGCCGCGATCGCCTGGGCCTTGCCGACGTGGCCGCGCGCGCTCAGCAGCTTGCGGTGAAACTCCCAGAATTTCTGGCTCTTGAACTGGCGATGCAGCGCCGTCGCGACTTCCGCCGCCTCGACCGAATCAGGCCCCAGAATGGCGAAATCCTTGAGCACCACGCGCAGCTTCGGGTCGCTGTCGATCAGCTTGGCGACATTGGTCAGCGACTGCTTGCAATAGCCGCAGTTGTAGTCGAAAAACTCGACCAGCGTGACGTCGCCGTCGGGATTGCCGACCACCGCCTGGTTGGGCGAGTTGAACAATTTGTCGGCCTGCTTCGTCAGCGTCGTTTCGCGCGCGTTGGCCTCGGCGACCTTCTCCCGCTTGTCCAATTCGTCAATGGCGTCCTTCACGACCTCCGGATTGGCCAGGAGATACTCCTTCACGATCTTGCCGATCTCGGCCTTCTGATCGTTGGAGAACTCGGCGGCGCGCGACGGAGCCGGGAGGAAAAGGGCGCAGGCCGCGAACAGCGCGGCGCAAGCGGTCGACGTCCAGACATCAAAGCGCATTAAATATCCCCTGTGGACTTCGACGCCCCATGGTTGGAGCGACGGACGGAGCGCCTTGTCCGCCCGGACCAAGCCCAGACGTTCGCGGCGACATTGGCTCGCGGCGCGCGGACGGCGGGCGCCGCGTCAACCATCTTCCGAATGCAGCAGCGACAGCGTGCCAAGCATGGTCCCGACGAGCGCGGGCGACCAGGCGGCGAGCGATGGGCTGATCGTTCCCGCGCCGCCGAGGTCCGAGAAGATTTCGGTCGCGATATAAAGCACGAAGCCGGCGGCGACGCCACCCGCCAGCGTCTTGGCTATGCCGCCAAATCGAAAAAATCTTAAGGAAAAGGCCGCCGCGACGAGGACCATGGCGACAAGCAGCAGCGGCCTCGCGAGCAACCTCTGGAATTGCAGGCGGTAGCCTCGCGCGTCGAGCCCGGCGTCGGCGGTCTGCGCGGTCATCTCGGGCAAGTCCCAGAAGGGCACGCCCTGCGGCGGCGCGGCGGCGGCCGCGAGTTGCTCTGGCGTCAAATCGGTCGCCAGTAGATACTGGCCGACATCGGTCGGCGGCTCTCCGGGGGCGGTGATGCGCGCTTCCTCCAGCAGCCAGGCGCCCGGCTGCAAGGTCGCGCGGGACGATTCGACCCGCTCGATGAATTGGCCGTCCTGCGTATAGACGTTCACGCTCACGCCGGACAATTCGGCGCCGCCGCGCGCCGCGCCGGTGGCGTGGACGATCGACAGCCCGTCGACGCCATGCTCGCGCAGCCAGAGGCCGTGGTCGATTCGCACGCTGCCCTGCACGCCGAACAGATCAAACTCCATCTGATCGGAGCGCTGCTTCAACGTCGTCGACACCGGATTATATACGGTGACCGAAAACACCCCGAGGAGGAAGGCGGCGAGCAGGGGCGGGGCCAGAAACTGCCAGACCGACATGCCGGCGGCGCGCGCGACGACCAGTTCAAGCTTGCGGGTGAGGTCGACGAAAGTCGCCATCGAGCCGAATAACACCGCGAAGGGCAGAATCATCTCGGTCGAATAGGGCGCGCGCATGATCGACATCAGCGCCACCGTCCCGGGGCCGGTCTGCGGATTGTCGCTCACACGGCGCAGCAGCTCGACGAAAACGATGACGAACATCAAACAAAAGATCGTCAGGAATATCCCCAGGATCGTCCGCAGAAACCGCCATGCGAAATAACGCGAAAGCGTGACGCCGATCATCGCCGCGCTCCAAGCGCTTCCCGTTCGAACGGAAATCGCTCAAAATCAAAACGCTGGAGCGAGCTCTTCTCGAAAAAGTCCATCAACTTTTTCGGAGCTTGCTCTAGCGCGCGACGCGACAGGCGGGAAAAGATACCGTGCTTCGTCATTGGCCCAGGGTTATCGACGCTCAAGCGAGGCGCTATCGCGGCCACCTTATATCGCGCCCTTTTCCGCGAAAAGGGCGCGTTTGTCCATTCGATCTTGATTTCGCGGGTGAAACCTTGGGAGCGGCGCTTCCGACGGGTTCGCCGTCCCCCATCGAAGCCTAAGACTTTCACACGGCCATCGCGGCTTTTCGAGGGCGAATCGCGGGCTACGCGAAAAAGCGCCCGCCATTGAATTGACCCCGCGCCGCCGGAAGATGATATTGCGCGCCTTGTCTTTGCGCGGCGCGCGCCTTTTCGGTCGCCCGCCGCGCCTCCCACGAGGTCGCAATGTCCGCTGAAGTTAAATTCGAGCCGCTGTCCTTCGAGGACGTCAAAAACCGCCTCGCCGGCCCGGAGGACAAGGCTAGTCCGCGCACGCTGGTCGTCTTCGCCGGCGCCGAGCTGGCCTTTGGCGCGGCGACCAAGGCGCTGCTGGCGGGCGCCGCCGACCAGATCGCGCGGGCGGCGGCTTACGCCAAATTCGCCGGCAAGGGCGGCTCCGCGCTGGAGATTTTGGCGCCCGCCGGCCTTCCGGGCGCCGCGCGCCTGCTGCTGCTCGGGACGGGCGTGGCGGCCGGCGACGGCGTGCAGGCGGAAAAGCCCAAGACTTCCGACACCAAGGTTCCCGACACCAAGACTGCCGATGCCAAGACTCCCGACGGCAAGACGTTCGACGATTTTCTGACGCTCGGTGGCCAGACCATGGGCAAGATCGGCGCGGGCGCCAACGCGCTCGTGCTGTTCGATCCGCCGCAAGCCCCGGCCGACGCCGGCGCGGCGGCGGGCCAGTTCGCTCTCGGCGCCGTGCTGCGCGCTTATAAGTTCGACCAGTACAAGACCAAGAAAAAGAAGGACGACGCGGAGCGCGAAGGCGCCAGCGAGATCGCCTTCGGCGTCGCCAATGTCGAGGCCGCGCGGTCCGCGCTGGCGGAGGCCGAGGGGCTCGCCGAGAGCGTGCTGCTGGCGCGCACGCTGGTCAACGAGCCGGCTAACGTGCTGACCCCCCATGAATTCGCGCGGCGAGCCAAGGAACTTTCCGCGCTCGGCGTCGTGGTCGAGGTTTTGGGCGAACAGGACCTGGCGGATATTGGCATGCGGGCGCTTTTGGGCGTCGGGCAGGGTTCGGCGCAGGAAAGCTTCGTCGTCGTGCTGCGCTGGAACGGCGGCCCGGCGGATGCGCAGCCGCTGGCCTTCGTCGGCAAGGGCGTCGTGTTCGACAGCGGCGGCATCTCGATCAAGCCGGGCGCCTCGATGGAGGACATGAAGGGCGACATGGCTGGCGCCGCCGCCGTCGTGGGCCTCATGCGGGCGCTGGCCTCGCGCAAGGCCAAGGCCAATGTGATCGGCGTGCTCGGCCTCGTCGAAAACATGCCGGACGCCAAGGCGCAGCGGCCCGGTGACATCGTGAAGTCGCTCTCGGGCCAGACCATCGAGATCATCAATACCGACGCGGAAGGCAGGCTCGTGCTCGCCGACGCGCTTTGGTACGTGAAGGAGAAGTATAAGCCGGTTTTCATGATCGACCTTGCGACCCTGACCGGCGCCATTCTCGTCGCGCTCGGCCAGGAATACGCCGGGCTGTTCTCCAATAACGACGAACTCGCCGAGCGCCTGACCAAGGCGGGCGAGGCCACCGGCGAAATGCTGTGGCGCATGCCGATGGGGCCGACATACGACAAGATGGTCGACTCGCGCTTCGCCGATATGAAAAACACCGGCGGACGCCATGCCGGCTCGATCACGGCGGCGCAGTTTCTGCAACGCTTCGTCGACAAGACGCCCTGGGCGCATCTCGACATCGCCGGCACCGGCATGAGTTCGCCCGCCGGCGACATCAACCAGAGCTGGGGCTCAGGCTGGGGCGTGCGTCTGCTCGACCGGCTGGTGCGGGACTTTTACGAGGGTTGATACGATTCGCACCCGAGCGCTTCGCGCCGCGAAGCGATCGGGTGAACTCGCGTGAGCTCTCGGCGGTGTTCGCGCTGACTCAACGCGCTCAACCGATTCGCGCTTCGAAGCGGGAATGCCGGTTTGCATTCGTCAAGAGAAAACCTCAATTTGTTCGATGAATTGGTGATGATGCTGGAGCAGGTTCCGCAAGGGATTTGGAACACGCGCGAACACTTGCCAAAGCGCCGCCGAGAAAATGCGCATCATCCTGACCCGCGCGTCGCGGCTGGTGAACCACGCCAATACCGACGAGGTTTAGGGGCGCGAGCGGCCCGCCGCGGAATTTGCTGAATTTACGCGCGGGGCTTTGAACCCGGGCGCCGCGGGGAAGTCCGGCCCTTGCCGCTCGCGAGATGGAACGCCGCGAGCGGTCTCCGTTGGAACGGTTTGGACCCGGAGGAGACCTTCCGATCGACAAGGCTCGCCCACCAAACGACGGTGGACTTATGCAAGTATATTTTGCATGCCGCAACCCCTTGGAATCTCAAAGGTGCGGTTTTTATGCGAAAGTTTTGATTTTCGTACCGGCCAAAATCTAGTTGACTAGGATATCAAATCATGTAGTTTCCTAGTCAACCGGATCTGACTATGACTGCCGTTCCCGAACTGACCGTACATCTAGGCTACTGGCTTCGCCACCTTTCGAACCACGTTTCGCACGCATTTGCCCGCAAGCTGGCAGGGAGAGACGTCACGGTCGCTGAGTGGACGTTGATGCGAATGCTTTACGGCAGGGAGCCGACTTCTCCCAGCCAGTTAGCTGACGACATGGGGCTGACGCGCGGAGCAGTCTCGAAACTGGCAGAGAGGCTTATCCGCAAGGCGCTGCTCGCTAGAGAGCCAAGACCAGACGATGGTCGGGCGCACACGCTCAAATTGACAAAAAAAGGAGCCGCCGTTGTGCCGGAGCTGGCGGCGCTCGCAGATCAAAACGACGCAGAGTGCTTCGCGCAAATGCGCGACGAAGATCGGCGCACACTAGAGCGCATCTTGAAAGAAACAGTTGCTCGGCTGGGCATTACAGCAACCCCAATCGAATAGAGGAGCAAAAGACCAATGGAAAATCGTTTGAAACATATTGCCGAAAAGTGCCTGCGCGGCGCGGAAGATAACTCCATGGCCTTTCCGCAGATCGTGGGTACCCTGATGGAGGAAGGATTCGAGAGCTACGCAATCGACTACCGGCGGTCGAACGCAATTTATTACCGCCCTGATGGGGAAAGCATTGAATTGCCGACGCATCAGTACGCCGCTTCCGTTGCGGAGGCCTTCGACACGAAAGCAATTGAAGCGTCAATCCGCGAAGCGCAGCAGCTTGTGCCGGGGTACACCTACGCAGGTTTCTGCGCGAAGGTCATGGCAGCTGGATGTGCAGGCTACATCGTCTCGTTCACCGGTCGACGCGCTGTCTACTTCGGTCGCACCGCCGAATTTCACGTCGAACACTTCCCCCAGTAGGGGCAAACTCCATGGTCGCCCACATCATCGGCTTTGTGCTTCAAAACCTTCCCGCTCTGCTGTTTATCGTCGCCCTCTTGGTCGCGGCGGCTCAGCGTCATCGCGGGCCCGCCGCCGAGCGGTTCCTATCGTGGATACTTCTACTCCCCATTGGCGTCACAGGGCTGTGGGCTGGGACTTTTCATGTCTTCTTTCCCGCTACGGCTGCGAAGCTGATTGGTTGGGACGTGAGCCCGTTCCAGTTCGAGGTCGGCATGGCTGACTTGGCCATCGGTACGACCGCAGTGATCGCCTTTTGGCGTGACCTGAATTTCAAAGCGGCGACCGTTAGTGCTGCCTCCATTTTCCTGCTCGGCGATGCCGTTGGACATGTCAAGCAGATGCTGATTGCAGGCAACTTCGCGCCCGGCAACGCGGGCGTTCCGTTCTACATGGACATCATTTGCCCCGTGCTGGCCATTGCTCTTTTGGTAATCGCCAAACGACAGAGCGCGGTACAAAAATCTTAAATTTCGCATCAATTTCAACCTCGGGAGGCCTGTTCTTGGCCGGGCGCAACATCGGCTGGCAGCGCCTTGCCGACCGCGACATGCTCCCCGCTCGAAGCCCAAACAGGCTCCAACCAGCGAATTTCAATCGCCGCGCCTACTCCCGCTTCCCCGCGAAAAACGCCTCCAGCCGCGCCCGTAGCGCCGGCGTCGCCAGCGCATCGGCGAACAGTCGCGCCTCTTCGTCGATGCGTTCCCGCAACAGCGCGGGATCGCCGCGCAGCAGCCGGCGCGACGCAGCCACGGCCTCGGCGGGCTTTTGCGAAAGGCGCCGCGCGGCGTCCGTCGCCGCGCTCAATGGATCTTCCGTCACGGCGTTGACGAAGTTGAGGCGCAGC
>JBAWEN010000228.1:0-4042 GCA_049591215.1 Methylocystis sp.
CGAGCTTGGCGCGATCATCGACGAAAAGGGCAAGATGCTGGTGTGAAACCGCTTTGTCGCGTCTTGCCCTTCAATCCAACGACGGAAACGCCATGAACGCCCCGACCTCACCACCTTCTCCCTATTCCTCGGCGACGACGAACCCCAATGTCGAGTCGCATACTCTGTCAGTGCTGGTGGACAATGAACCGGGCGTGTTGGCGCGCGTCGTCGGCCTGTTTTCGGGGCGCGTCTACAATATCGAGAGCCTCACCGTGGCCGAGGTCGCCCATGCCGAGCATCTTTCCCGCATCACGATCCGAACCTCCGGCGCGCCCGAGACCATCGAGCAGATCCGGCATCAACTGGAGCGGCTGGTGCCGGTGCGCCAGGTCACCGATCTGACGGTGACCGGGCGCGGACTGGAGCGTGAACTCGCCATGGTCAAGGTGCGCGGCCGCGGCGACAATCGCAACGACGCGCTGCAACTGGCGGAAGCCTTTCGCGCCCGCATCGTCGACGCGACGACCGAGAGCTTTATTTTCGAACTGACCGGCAAGCCGGAAAAGATCGACGAGTTCGTCGATCTGATGCGCCCCATTGGTCTCGTCGAGGTTTCGCGCACCGGCGTCGCCGCGATTTCACGCGGGCCGGAGCCGATCTGAATAGGGGGCGATGGCGGGATATAAATTGCATATCCCGTCGGAGGAATGAGTTGGGCGAGCCCGCGTCGCCAAGTGAGGCGATGGCGCCCGGGCTCGCGGAGATGATCGCTCTCGGACGCGAAAACGCGCCGCCTTTCAAGGATTGGAGCGACGGAGAGGCTCCGTGAAACCTATCGTCTATATTCTGGAGCTCTGCGATACGACCGGCCTACACCGCCCAATCGCGATTATGCGCTCGTCTTCTCCATTTCCGCCGGCGATGGTTGGCGATCGTTTCGACGACGAGGGCTGGAGCAGAAACGACCCTTCCGATCCGCCAGGCGCGCCCGAAGAGCCTCGCCGTTATATCGTTCATTCGATCAAACACGTCGTGGTCGAAGAAAAGGATCGCATCCTCGCGCGATACTGCATCAATTTGACCCCCTACCTTGGCCCCCGTTCTCCAATATGGGGAGAGAGCAATCCCGTCGCCGGCTGAGCAGCAATTCTAAATTCCCTGCCCCGCCGAAAAATCCGGCGGCGAGGCGAATGTGCGGCGGGACGCTCGGATGCCGCTCGAAAATCAGAACCATGGCGCGGTTCGCGCCGAGGTGCCAAACCGGCCGCGCGACGGTCTACTCGCCCTTTTCAAGCCGCGCCGCGAGCCCCGCGATCCTCGGATCATCCGGTGTCAAATTCGACAGCGTGCGCGCGACGAGCGCGGCGCCTTTTACGTCTCCACTACGAAGCGCCTCGGGAAGCTCCAACTGCAGCAGACCGACGTCGAAAGGATGGCTGAGCAAGGCCTTTTCGAGCGCCTTCTTGGCTTCTCCGCGGCGCTCCCGCGATTGCAATGCGACAACATAGACGTATGCGTAGCGGGGCTCATCTGGCGCCAGTTCGACGGCGCGGCCCAGTTGTTGGATTGCGTCGTCGTAGCGCATCTGGCGTATCAAACTCAGGCCGATCGCATGGTGCAAGGAAGCCGCTTCGGGCGACACCGCCAGCGCTTCGCGCAAAACTTGTTCAGCCCGTCCTTCATTCCCTTGGACGCGATACAGTTCCGCCAGATTGACACTGAGCGGAGCGGCCGCCGGCGCCAGCTTCAGCCCGGCGAGATACTCTTGCTCCGCTTCGTTCGCTTTGCCTCGGCGCAGCAGAAAGCCCGCGAGATTAGCGCGTCCCTCGGGGCGATCGGCGTTGAGTCTCTGGCTTGCTTCATATTCCGCCCATGCGGCCTCTAGGCGGACTCGATCTTCGTTCGCAAGCGCATCCGCGGCCTGGTCGGCGAGCACGCTGGCGGCCTCGATGCGCACCGCCCGTATCGGATCGGACAACAGCGGACCCGCGCGCCGCCAACGTTGATCGAGCGGCGCGGATGGCGACTGCGCGCGTAGGGCGGCGATGCGAACCAATGGGTCGGGATCGTCGAGCGACCGACTCGCCGCTTGCTCCACCGAGATCGAAGGCAACCGCCGCGCTTCAATAAAGGCGGTGGCTCGCGCCACGGCCGGCGTCGCGGGCTCATCGACGAGCTTCAGCAATAAATCGCGCGCGGCCGGATCGCCGCCGCGGGCGAGATGGAATGCCTCGCCCCAGCCTTGGAACCCCTTCCGGACGGCGCCGTGCCATTTTTCGATCGCCAGCGCCGCCCAGTCCGCCGTCTTGTCCTTGTGACAATCGTTGCAGGCGTTTGGCGTCTGAAGCGTCGTCGTGAGATCTGGCCGCGGGATGCGAAAGGAATGATCGTGCCGCTCGTCGACGACCATATAGGTTCGGGCGGGCATATGGCAGGAGACGCAATCCGGGGCTCCCGGTCCGCTCTCATGGCCGGTGTGTTCCTTCGTCGCGAAGCGCGCGGGTTGATGACATTGCCCGCATATTTCGGTTCGGGCGATTTTCAGCTTGCCCGAATGCGGATCATGGCAGTCGCCGCAAATGACGCCCTTCGCATACATCAGGCTTTGTTTGAACAAATGATCGTTGAAGACTTCGTCCTTCATCTGGCCGTCGTCTTCAAACAGGTCTTCGGCCAAGAACGATGGCAAATGCGTATCGAGAAGCGGCTGGCCCGGACGCCATCCCTCGTGGATCTCGCCGCGTCGCGAGTGGCAATGCGCGCAAAGTTCCACTTCGTCCGCGGCTGGACGCGGCGCGCCCTTTGTCGGGCTGCCGGTTTTCGCATCGGGAGACCATTCGACTTTTTCGCGACGCCCGTAGCTCCCGTCGAAGCCCTTATTGGCTCGCCCCGGATCGCGACCGCCGTTCGCCCAATCGAGATGACCTCCGCCCGGCCCGTGGCAAGTCTCGCAACCGACCGCTATCTCGGAGAAACTCGTGCGAAAACTATCTTTCCCGGCATCATAGCCCTTTTGGACTCCCGTCGAGTGGCATTCCGAGCACATGAAGTTCCAGTTTTGCATGGATCCGGTCCAGTGCAGCGGGTCCGTGCTGGGGATCGGCCGATCGGGGTAAAGGTGGAACCAACGTTGTCCCCCCGACTCTTTGCTCCGCGAGTCCCACGCCCATGGCAACGCCTGCACTCTTCCGTCCGGGAAGGCGACGAGATATTGCTGCAGCGGTTCGACGCCGAAGGTCCATGCAACCTCGAAAGGCGCGGTCTTGCCGTCGCGCCCTTCCGTTTCGACGATGAAACGGTCGCCGTCGCGCAGAAACCGACCCTTCGACCCGTGGCTCTCGATGGAGGCGCCTTTGAAGTCGCCGAGCACTGTTTCCGGCGTCGCCACGGCCATGGCGGCGGCGTGATGAGAGCTTCGCCAAGCCTTCGATTGCGCGGCGTGGCAGCTAGCGCAGGCAGTGGAGCCGACATAGCTCGCCTCGGCGGCGCGGACTTCCACGGCGTGGAATAACAAGCAAGCCGCCAGGATCGGAAACAACGCGGTCACGGACGATTTGCGCGGGACCGCGCGACGAACGACCATCGCGACGGATATTTTGATCGCGGCGGCCAAATCGAGCATGTAGCCTCGTGGAGATGATGAACGCGAACGCGAGACCGCCGCACGCCCGCGAGCCACGCGATGCGCGAACGGCCGCGCCCCAGCCCCAAGAGTCCACCTTGTCGCGGGAGCGCGCGCCTTAAAACCCTTCTAGGAGAAGGGGTCAGTCCTTCTTGGCCTTGAGAATAACGTCGATCGCCTGGATGACCTTCTTGTCCGGGTGGTCCTTGCAATAGACGATAACTTCGTGAATGCCTTCCTTGACGCGATCGACCTTGATCGCGTGCTTCTTCGCAAGGCCGTTGTACCAGCCGCTGTACCATACGCCGAGGAAGTCGGCGTCTTCTTGAAATGTCCCGGCGAGCTGAGCGCAGGTTAGCTTCTGCACATCGATATAGCCGTTGGCGTCCGCATAGGCGGACAAGGCTGTCTGGGCGCTCGCGGCGACCGGAGACATTG
>JBAWEN010000229.1:0-35019 GCA_049591215.1 Methylocystis sp.
TCGCCGCCGGCGCCAAGCGCGTGCTCGTCTCGGCCCCCGGCGAAGGCGCCGACATCACGGTCGTCTATGGCGTCAATCACCACAAGATCACGAAGGAGCATCTCGTCGTCTCCAACGCCTCCTGCACGACGAATTGTCTCGCGCCGGTGGCCAAGGTGCTGCACGAGGCCATCGGCATCGACAAGGGGATCATGACGACGATCCATTCCTACACTGGCGACCAGCCGACGCTCGACACGATGCACAAGGACCTTTATCGCGCCCGCGCCGCGGCGCTGTCGATGATCCCCACCTCGACCGGCGCCGCCAAGGCGGTGGGTCTCGTGCTGCCGGAGCTGAACGGGCGGCTCGACGGCTACGCGATCCGCGTGCCGACTCCCAATGTCTCGGCGGTGGATTTGAAGTTTGTCGCCAAGCGCGCGACGACGAAGGAAGAGGTCAACGAAGTCATCAAGGCGGCGGCGGAAGGGCCGTTGAAGGGCGTGCTCGACTATACGACCGAGAAGCTGGTGTCCTGCGACTTCAACCACAACCCGGCCTCCTCGACCTTCCACATGGACCAGACCAAGGTGCTCGATGGCACGCTGGTCTCGATTCTGTCGTGGTATGATAACGAATGGGGCTTTTCGGCGCGCATGACGGATACGGCCGTGGCGATCGGGAAGGTGATATAACTCGATCTTCCCAGGCCTCCTTGCGCTCGGCTCGGGCATTTTGATCTTCGCCATGAACTATCTGAGAAGATGACATGACCTCCTTCAAAACCCTCGACGACGTAAACGTCAGCGGCAAGCGCGTTCTCCTGCGCGTCGATCTCAATGTGCCGATGGAGGAAGGCCGCGTATCGGACGCGACGCGCATCGAGCGCGTGCTGCCGACGATGCGGGAGATCGCCGACAAGGGCGGCAAGGTGATCCTGCTCGCGCATTTTGGCCGCCCCAAGGGCGCGCCCAACGAGGAAGACTCGCTGCGCCCCGTCGCCGCGGCGGTCGAAAACCTGCTCGAGCGCCCGGTCGCGTTCGCCAGCGACTGCGTCGGCGCGCCGGCGGCGCAAGCGGTCGCCGCGATGAATGACGGCGACGTGCTGTTGCTCGAAAACACCCGCTTCCATAAGGGCGAGGAGAAGAACGACCCCGCCTTTGTCGACGAACTCGCCGAGAACGGCGATATTTTCGTCAACGACGCCTTTTCGGCGGCGCATCGCGCTCACGCCTCGACCGAGGGCCTGGCGCGCAAGCTGCCGGCCTTCGCCGGCCGCGCCATGCAGGCGGAACTGGAGGCGCTGAACAAGGCGCTGGGCTCCCCGGAGCGCCCGGTGCTGGCGGTGGTCGGCGGCGCCAAGATCTCAACGAAGCTCGATCTGCTCGGCAATCTCGTCGCCAAGGTGGATTACCTCGTCATCGGCGGCGGCATGGCCAACACCTTTCTCGCCGCGCAAGGCAAGGCTGTCGGCAAGTCCCTGTGCGAGCATGATTTGCTCGACACGGCGCGGGAGATCATGGCCAAGGCCGAGACCGCCCGTTGCCGGATCGTGCTGCCGGAGGATGTGACGGTCGCCAAAAAATTCGAGGCCCACGCGACGGCGCGTTTCGTGACGGTCGATCATGTCGGCGCCGACGACATGATCCTCGACGTCGGCCCCAAGGCCGTCGCCCATGTCGAAAGCCTGCTCGCCAAGGCCAGGACGCTGGTCTGGAACGGACCCTTCGGCGCCTTCGAGCTACCGCCCTTCGACGCGGGCACCAATGCGGTCGCGCAAACGGCCGCGCGGTTGACGCGCGAGGGCAAATTGCTCTCGGTCGCTGGCGGCGGGGACACGGTGTCGGCGCTCAACCAGGCCGGCGCGGCGGCTGATTTCACTTATGTTTCGACGGCGGGCGGGGCCTTCCTCGAATGGCTGGAGGGCAAGCCGCTGCCCGGCGTCGCGGCGCTCGCGGGGTGAGCCGCCTTAAGACCACATCAGCTGTCGTGAATTCGCCGCGCGTGGTCATTTCCAGCCGGCCGACCAAGGCGTTTTAGACGCCCGCAAAAAACTCTCCGCTCAATAAATAGGCAGGACTGGCGTCGCCGAGATCCACGGTCGGCGATTTAGCCCGTTGGCGCATCGCAACTAAACGGGAACGCCGCGAAATCCGCGCGCTGCCGGCGCAAGGCCGAAATATTGTCTCGGCCTTGTCGCCGTGGTCGGAGCTTAGCTACTGAGCTGGCCGGCGACATAGCCGAAGGTGGCGCTGAGCTTGCTGCCGACCGTGGTGAAAGCGACGATCGCGGCGACAGAGATCAAGGATGCGATCAGGCCATATTCGATAGCCGTGGCGCCCGATTCGTCCTTGATGAAGCGCGAGAACAAGTTAACCATTACTTAGCTCCGATTGTCCAGGGTCATTTGAGTTCGCCGCCGACCGATTTTTGCGTCGCCGAAACACCATGCAATTTGATGGAATCCTCTTAATAATCAGTTGATAAAGCCGAAAGGTCCCCGCTTTTTTTAGAGGAGTCTTAGCCATGGTCGAAGCGCAATTCACAGGCGTCGTCTCGAGAGCCATGGCTTTCGGATAAGGTCGCGCATTCAAGACGCGCTCGCGCCGCTCAGGTGATTTAGCCGCATTGGGTTGGATTTGCTTAACCCTTGGACAGTTGGCGATGGCGGCGCCGAATAATTGGTCCTTCGCGGGGCTCGGCTTCGTGTTATAAGCAAGAAACAGGCCGCGCCGCGGCCGTGATGGCGTCCTGTATGCGTGGATCGGCTAAATGGCGATTTCCAACAGATTGGTGATGCGGCAGGGCCAGGCCCTGGTGATGACGCCGCAATTGTTGCAGGCGATCAAGCTGCTGCAATTCTCGAATATCGAGCTGTCATCCTTTCTCAGCGACGAATTGGAGCGCAATCCGCTGCTCGAAGCGGATGGAGCGGATTCGATCCCTTCGGAGCGAAGCGTCGCCCTGGAAGGGGAAGCGCGCGGCGTCGGCGACGACGCGCCCGAGGCCTTCGAGGGGCCGCGCGAAGGCGACTGGGCGGGGGAGGGACTATCGATCGATTCGGCCAGCCTGTCGGCCGAACTGGGCACTGAAATTTCCAACGCCTTCGAGCCGGACGGGCCGGGCGTCTCGCCAGCGGGCCCCGTCGAGGCGATGGAAGGGGCGGGGCTTTCCGCCACTTCGTGGAATGGCGCCGCGGGCGGCGGCGGCTCGGACGGCGAGGCGCCTAATCTCGAGGCGTACGTCGCCGCGCAGAAGGGCTTGCACGAATTTTTGGCCGACCAATTGGCGCTCTGTTGCGCTGGCGCGCGCCAGCGCTTCATCGGCCGGGCGATCATCGACGCCATCGACGAGACCGGCTATTTGCGCGAATCGGTCGAGGACATCGCGGACCGGCTGGGCGCGTCCGCGGCGGAGACCGCGGCGGTTCTCGCCATCGTCCAGACCCTCGATCCGTCCGGCGTCGGCGCGCGCGATCTCGCCGAATGCCTGGCGATTCAATTGCGCGAGCGCGACCGATTTGATCCGGCGATGGAGATTTTCGTCGCCAATCTTCCGCTGGTCGCCAAGCGCGATTTCACGCAGCTTTCGAAACTGTGCGGGGTCGACGATGAGGACATCCTCGATATGGCCGCCGAATTGCGCCGGCTCGATCCCAAGCCCGGCCGCGCCTTCGGCGACCCGCCGACGCAGACGTTGGTCGCCGATGTGATCGTGCGCGCGGCCGGCGATGGCTCCTGGCTTGTGGAGTTGAACTCCGACGCCCTGCCGCGCGTGCTGCTCAACCACACATACGCGGCGAAGGTCAGCGCCCATGCGAAGGGCGACGCCGACAAGAGCTTCATCTCCACCTGCATGCAGAACGCCAACTGGCTGCTGAAGAGCCTCGAACAGCGCCAGCGCACGATTCTGAAGGTGGCCTCCGAAATCGTGCGGCTGCAGGACGCTTTCCTCGCCCATGGCGTCGAGCATCTGCGCCCGCTTAATCTGCGCACCATAGCCGACGCGATCGGCATGCATGAGTCCACCGTCTCGCGCGTCACATCGAACAAATATATGATGACGCCGCGCGGCATGTTCGAACTCAAATATTTCTTCTCCGCCTCGATCGCGACGACGAGCGGCGCCGCCGCCCATTCCGCCGAATCGGTGCGCTTCAAGATCAAGCAGATGATCGACAGGGAAAGCGTCGACGACATTCTGTCCGACGACGCCATAGTGGCGCGTCTCAAGACGGTCGATATAGAGATCGCGCGCCGCACCGTCGCCAAATACCGCGACAGTTTGCGTATTCCCTCCTCGGTCGACCGCCGGCGCGAAAAAATTTCCGCGCAGCGCGAACATGCGTAGCGAAGCTTGGGCATATTGACGCGCGAGCGGGCGCCCATTGACTTCGGAGACGGACAATCTTATCGCTGCGAGTGATTAACGCCGCTGGAACCGCGTCGATCCCTGCGCTGTCGCGCGGAGAGCTTTTCATTTGGCGTGATCCCGTCCTCGCGGCTGTGCGGCCCGCGTCGGTAGGAGTCGAACAGGCAGATGCGTCTTGGCCGATTAACGCGACGAGAATTCTCCACCTAAGCCAGTCTGGCCGCGCCATATGCGACCGACGGGGCGCGGCGCGCGTCAGGCGCGCAAGGCAAACATCCGGCTGGCGCGAAAGTCGGCGGATATGAACTCAGGACGGAAATAAAGCATGACGTTGCGGGTTTCAGGCAAAAACATCAATATTGGCGAAGCGTTGCGCACTCATGTGACGGACAGGCTTAACGCGTTGACCGGCAAATATTTCGACGGCGCCGTCACCGGCCATGTCACGATCTCTCCCGAGGGAGCGGGGTTTCGCGCCGATTGCAGCCTGCACCTGACCTCGGGGATGCTGTTGCAGGCGGACGGCCGCGCGCAGGATCCCTACGCCGCCTTCGATCAATCGGCCGAACGAATCGATAAGCGCTTGCGCCGTTACAAGAGCCGGCTGAAGAGCCATCACGATCACGACGCCGCCAAGGCCGAGACGGTGGCGAGCTATGTGCTCGAAGCTCCGGATCAAGAGCAGGAGGCGCCGACGGAGTTCAACGCCGCGGTGATCGCCGAATCGACGACGCAATTACGCCGCCGTTCGGTGTCACAAGCCGTGCTGGATCTCGATCTTTCCGGCGCGCCCATTTGCGTCTTTCGCCATGCGTCGACCGGACGCGTCAACGTCGTCTATCGCAGGGCGGATCAAAACATCGGCTGGATCGACACGCCGGAAGGCGCGTAGATTTGGGTCAGAGCAGGCATAAATATTGCCACGGTGATGGCGACGGACGGGCCGTCCCATGGAAGTTAGTGATCGCGACGCCTCGCCGCGATTACGGTGCGCGGTCGCCCAGCGAACGCTGACCGTGTGTTATGATGATGAAGTCGTGAACGGGATTGTCGGCACATGCGGCTTACTGATTTGCTCACGCCTGAGGCGGTTATCTCCTCCCTCAAAGCCACATCAAAGAAACAGGCGCTGCTCGAATTGAGCGAAAAAGCGGCGGAACTCTCGGGGCTCGCGGCTCGGGAAATTTTCGACGCGCTTTTGCAACGCGAGCGTCTGGGGTCGACGGGGATCGGCGACGGTGTCGCGATTCCCCACGGCAAATTGATGAAGCTCAAGAACATATTCGGAATTTTCGCGCGACTCGAGCGCCCTATCGACTTCGAGGCGCTGGACGGCGCTCCGGTCGATCTGATTTTCCTTTTAATCACGCCGGAAAGCTCCGGCGCGGACCATTTGAAGGCGCTCGCCTGCGCCGCGCGGGTGTTGCGCGACCCGTCGATGGTCGCGACAATCCGCGCGACGCGCGACGCCGGCGCGTTATATTCTCTGCTCGCGCAACGCTCGCAGCCCCACGCGGCCTAGGTCCGCCGCGATGGGCGGCGCGCTCCTCTCGCGAGAAGGCGGCTCCGTTCAGTTGGTCGTGGCGCGCTTCGCCGATCCGACATGCGAAGCGTGTCCGCCCTTGCGACCGGCTTCCGAAGCGAGCGCGTGATCCCGAGAAAAGCTGCGCTTGTCGGGATTGACGCTCTGCCCCCCCTTGCGCCCGGCCTTGGCGGCCAGTTCCGGGTTTTGCGAAAAACTGCGCTTTTCGTCAGGAACGCTCTGCCCGCCCTTGCGCGCAATCAGCTTCTGCTTTTCCGGATCCATCGAGGCGAAGCCGCGGTTGGATTTACGTGGTTGCTGGCTTGTCGTCATCGCTTCTCTCCCTGCGCGCCGACGCCGTTGCTCTTTGAGCAACGGGCATGGCTGGACGCGTAGAGAATTGCCGCTTGCGCGCCTCGCCAAGACGACGCCGCTCAAGGGCGCCGACGCCTTACACATATGGATAACGCTCGCGCTAAGACAAAGTTGCGGTCAATACGAGATAAGTGTCGCATTTTCGCTGTTTTCATCACTATGTCTTGAAAAAATTGAGGTTTGCCCCACCGCTCAGGCGCGCCCGGCCGGACGCGAACGCCGATCGAAAAACAGCGCCTGGCTGATGACGGCCTTGAGCGCCTCCACGGCGAACGGCTTGGCGAGCAGAAAAGCCGGCTCGGGCGCTTCGCCGAGAAGGAAACGCTCGGGATAAGCGGTGATGAAAATCACCGGAATCGACACGGCGTCGAGTATCTCATTGACGGCCTCCAGCCCGGAGCTTCCGTCGGCGAGTTGAATGTCGGCCAGGATCAATCCGGGCGTCCCCCGCTCCATCGCGTTCACCGCTTCCGCATGCGTGCGCGTCAGCGCGACGACGTGATGGCCGAGTTCCTCCACCACCTCCCGCAGATCGTCCGCGATCAGCGGCTCGTCCTCGATTATCAGCACGTCGGTCGCGATTTGATTGGAGATTTCGCTGTTGGCGGCCTCGATCAGCACGCTCGCCTCCTGCGCGGAGACGTCGAGCGTGCGCGCCACTTCATCGACGTCGAATCCTTCTAGCGCGTTGAGCAGAAATGCGATGCGCGGTCGGATCGAGATCGCGTCGAGATTGCGCCTCGCGCCCTGATCGAGATCGCCGGGCTCGTTCGAATCCGTGTGGGCGTTAATCGGCGCCGCAGCCCAAATATCGAGTAAAAGCCTGTACAGAACGATTTTTGTATTATCGCCGGGGCGCAGCCGCGTTTTCCCGGATTTGTCGTTCTGGTCCGCGACGAGCGTTTCCAGCGCCGCCAGGGCGTAGGCGTCCCCCCCGGCGCGGCTGCCGGTCAGCGCCCGCGAGAACCGCCGCAAATAGGGAATGTAACGACCCACTTCTTGTGATATAGACATTCCGCACGCTCCAGAGCGCCTTCATCCAGAGTCGCCAACGCATTCCGCGACAAATGGGCCCATTTTTTATTTGGAACCAATCGCTTGAACCTGCGTTCACTCCTAGTCGGCCCAGCTAGTATAACCCGACGGCGGGCCGTCGCCAAAAAAATGATGCGCCTTAGCTACGAGGAGCCCATGGTTAATAAAACACGCAACAATCCCTCAAGAAGCGTTGTCGTAGGCCCAGGTCACAAAGAACACTCCGCCGACAACGAGCTTTTGGGAAAAGTTTTCGTGCGTAGGGAGAGTGGTCGCCGCCAGAATTTGGCGCTGATGGAGCGAACTGGCTCCGCCAAATTCTCGGATTGTAGCGAGGGCGTCCCGCCCCGGGGCGCCGCGGCTAGCCTGCTCGGGGAGCATATTGGTAGAGAGTTGCGTGGGCTTTATGCCGAGGTGGTCGCTCAGCCTGTGCCGGATCGATTCCTCGAGCTATTGAACAAGCTGGAAGCCGGGCCGATATGTTTGGAGGAGGGAACTCCAAAGCCCGAGGGGATGGATTGACGAAGGAAGAGGGTTCCGGCGGAACGGGGATGAAAGCGGATCTCGTTTCCGCCATCCCCGGTCTGCGGGCTTTCGCGGTTTCATTATGCGGAAACTCTGATCGGGCGGATGACCTCGTCCAGGAGACCTTGGTCAAGGCGTGGGTGGGAATGAACTCCTTCACGGAGGGCACTAATTTCACCGCCTGGCTCTTCACAATTTTGCGAAACATACACTACAGCGACTACCGCAAGCGACGGCGGGAGACCGCCGACCCGGATGGCCTCATGGCGGCGCGCATGGTCACGCCGGCCCCGCAGCCGGGGCACATGGATTTCCTCGATTTTCACGCGGCGTTGCAAAAGCTGCCGCTCGATCAGCGCGAGGCGCTCATTTTGATTGGCGCGTCCGGACTTTCCTACGACGAGGCGGCTACGATCTGCGGTTGCGCGCCCGGCACGATGAAGAGCCGCGTCAACCGCGCGCGCAATCGGCTCGCGGAACTGCTGGCGCTGGACGTGGCGCGCGTCGGGGAGGGCGACTTCGCCAAGGCCCGCGCCGACGTGGATTGAAGCGCGGCGCGAAATGCCTCATAGGTTTTGCTCGCAACCTCCCCTTAAATGTTTCGCGAGCATGAAGCCGATGACGACCGACGACTACCGTTTAGAGCGCGACTCCTTTGGCGACATCGCCGTTCCCGCGAGCGCCTATTGGGGCGCCCAGACGCAGCGCTCGCTGGAGAATTTCCCCATCAGGGGACAGCGCATGCCGATCCAGGTCATTCATGCGCTGGCGCGGGTCAAGCGCGCCGCCGCGCAAGTGAACGCGGCCAAGGGGCTGATCAAACCGGATATCGCGCGGGCCATCGTCACGGCGGCCGACGAGGTGATTGCCGGCAAGCTCGACGATCAGTTCCCGCTGGTCGTCTGGCAGACGGGCTCCGGCACGCAGTCCAACATGAATGTCAACGAGGTGATCGCCAACCGCGCCAATGAACGGCTCGGGGCCCCGCGCGGCGCCAAGGAGCCGGTGCACCCCAACGATCACGTCAATTACGGCCAGTCGTCGAACGATTGCTTTCCGACCGCCATTCACATCGCCGGCGCGCTGGCGCTCTCTGGCAAGCTGCTGCTTTCGGTGTGGCGGCTGCATGCGGCGCTGGACGCCAAGTCCAAAGCCTTCGACAAAATCGTGAAAATTGGCCGCACCCATTTGCAGGACGCGACGCCGGTCACGCTCGGCCAGGAATTTTCCGGGTATGCCGCGCAAGCGGGCTACGCCGCCGCGCGGCTGGAAAAGGTTCTGCCCGATCTGCTGGCGCTGGCGCAGGGCGGCACGGCGGTCGGCACCGGCCTCAACACGGCGGTGGGTTTCGCCGAGGAGGTCGCCGCCGATATCGCGCAGCAGACGGGCCTGCCCTTCGTCACCGCGCCCAATAAATTCGAGGCGCTGGCCGCGCATGACGCGATCGTCTTCGCGCATGGCGCGATCAACGCGCTGGCGACCGGACTCTATAAGATCGCCAGCGATATCCGCTTGATGGGCTGCGGCCCGCGCGCCGGTTTCGCCGAGCTGAAACTGCCGGAGAACGAGCCGGGATCCTCGATCATGCCGGGCAAGGTCAATCCGACCCAGGTCGAGGCGATCACGATGATCTGCGCGCGGGTGTTTGGCAATCATGCGACGATCAGTTTTTCGGCGACGCAGGGCCATCTTGAATTGAATGTGATGAAGCCGGTGATCGCCTTCGCGCTGCTGGAGTCGATCGATCTGCTGGCCGAAGGGATCGACAGTTTCGTGCTGCGCTGCCTCGACGGGATCGAGCCCGACACCGCCAATATCGCGCGCTTCCTGGAGCGGTCGCTGATGCTGGTGACGGCGCTGGCGCCCAAGATCGGCTATGACGCGGCGAGCAAAATCGCCCGCGCCGCGCATAAAAGCGGCACGAGCCTGAAAGAAGAGGCGCTGGCCAGCGGCAAGGTGACGCAAGCCGAGTTCGACGTCATCGTGCGGCCGGAGAAGATGCTGGCGCCGGAGGGGTGAGCGGCGCCCGTCAAAACGGCGCGCCGTCGAGCGTTCCCATGCGGCCTTCCACATAGTCCGAATAGGCCTGTTCGACCGCCTCGGTCGAATTGAACACGTAGGGGCCGCGAAACACCAGCGGGCGAGGCGCGCGCTCGCCGCCGAGCAGCAGCACATCCGCGGGCGTCGCGCCGGGATTCTCCAACGTCACCGAGCGCGCCGGACGCAGCAGCGCCAACTCCGCGCGTGACGCCTCCTCGCCGCCGATAGAGGCCGCGCCCGCCAGTACATAGACCGCCATTTCGTGCGACGGCTCCAGCGGCAGCATCACGGAGGCGCCGGGCGCCAGCGCAATGTGGATAAGCTGGGCCGGCCCTTGCAGCCGGATCGGGCCCGGCTCCCCGAAATAGAGCGCCAATTCCCCGCTGAGCAGCTTTATATGCGCGCCGGGCAGGGCGATTTGCGGCACGTTGTCCGCCGCGACCGAACCATAACGCGGCGGCTGATCGTCGAAGGCGGCGGGTTGGCGCGTCCACAACTGCACGGTGTTCATCAGCCCATCGGCGCCGCCGCGCAATATTTCCGCGTGAAGCATGCCGCGTCCCGAACTGATCCATTGCGCGCCGCCGGCCGCGATCGTGCCCGCGTTGCCGAAGGAATCGCGGTGATCGTTCTCGCCGGACAGCAGATAGGAAATCACCTCTATCCCGGCGTGGGGATGCGCCGGCACGCCTTCGGGCGGCGGCTTGTCCGGACCGAACTGATCCAGAAACACGAAAGGTCCAACCGCCTCGAGCGCGGGTGTCGGCAGAGAGCGCAGCACCGCCACGCCGGCGCCGACGCTCGCTCGCGAGGGCGCGATCTTGAGCGCGATGGTCTTGTCCGCGACGTCGGTTGTTGTCATGATTCGTCTCCACCAGTCGTCGCGAGAAACATAGGGCGCGCCGCGCGGCGGCGCCACCTGACCCGCGGCGCTTGCTTGACGCTTCATCCGAGTTGGGGCTTTACGGCGTCGCGGTCGCGGCTTCCCGGCCCGCCGCCAGTTTATCGTTCACGATATGCGAGCGGAAATCCTTTTTCCACAGCGTCGACCAGTCGATGCGCGAGGCGATGTCGCAGCCCGCGGGCTCGCTGATCACAACCATCATGCTGTCGAGTTCGTATGACGAGAGGCCCAATAATTCGAGGGCGCGCTGTTTGAGGTGCTCGATGAACATGCTTCGGCTGTCTTCCCGTTGCGTGATCAGCCCGAGGTAGGCGAAGAAACGAGCATCGCCGGCGCCGCCAACATGATCGAAAAGCGTTTTCGCTTGGAAATTGCGGGAAGTGGGAGCGACTTGAATCGGACGGCCGCAAGATGGCGTGTCGAAAGCCATAGGGTTGAGGAGTTCGCCGTCGATGTCGATGGTTCGCTTGAAAGAAAAACCGCGGCTGGCCATGAAATTCATGACCGCCTCGTCGATATGCACGTTCTCCCCGACGTCGTTTTGCGAAGTCGCCTTTATCGCGGCCGAGCACAGCAGCAACGCCAGCAAGATTCCCCGGATAAGCCAGTTATTCATGCTTCGCGCCGTCGATTGAAGCCCCCCACGCGCAGATCGCCGCGATAACGAACGATGCGGTCACGGCGAATATCTGGGCGCCGGCGCCATCGTGCCAATAGGCGAAGCTCTCGCGGCCGAGCGAAATCGCATAAAGACGCGCCGCGTTGAGCGCGATCATCGCGAGACAGGCCGCGGCGCCGAATTTGAAATCCGACTTGATGAATGTCGGCCGGTGCAGTTTCGTCAAGGAAATCCAGCAAAGCGCCGCGAGCGAGATATTGTGGAACGAAGAACAGTCGTTGTAAATTCCGACCGTGAAACCTTCGGTCGAAATAACGTTTTCATGCCAGTCGAAACCACCTCGCGTCAGTTTGAGGGCGACGCCGACAAGCGCGGCGTCGGCGCGCAGAAGATAGACGGTGAACAGACTAAATAAGGTTGGGCCCCAAAGGGATTGCACGGACAGAGCCCCGAGGACCGCGGCTCCCGCGCGGCCGTTCGATCCTTTTTCATTCCCCGCGTGGATATAGAGAGCCGCGAGGGTCGCCGCGATCCAGGTCGCCTTGCCGCTCGGCAGAAGATTAATCGCGCCGGCGACGCCCGCCACCCAAAAGTCTCGGCTCAACGCGGGGGTGGACGATGTTTGGAGATAAAGCAATCGTAGAACCGCGAGCCAGCCAAGTATCTGAAATGCGCCGATACTCTCGAGACTGAGGGCGGTCGTGCCCCCATGTGTCATGCTTTGGGCGAAGGCCGAGGCGCAGAGAATCGACGCTAGCCAGATGAAAAGTTCTCGCCGCGAAAATTGGGCGCCGGCGCCGGCGATCAAGCCCATTCGGGTTGCATCTTCGAGCATACGCATTGATCTCATGGGCGATTGGCGATATCGCCACCCAATGCACGAAAGAAATCTCCGCGCAATTAAGAGGGGCGAAGAACCGCCAGTTTTCTTAAAATTTTCCTGGATGTTTTGATTTCGTCGCGGTGCGGCCTTTGGTTCCGCGATTTCACGTCGCGACCGATCGGACGCGTAACAGGCGCCCGATCTCTGGCAAAAGTCCCACTCGTCACACCTCGCGGAAGGTTTCTCGACCGCTCACTTTTTCTTGAAGAAACGGGCTCCGAGCAACGCACCCCCGACCGCGACCGCGGCGGGAATACCCAGGCCCAAAAGCGGCGCTGGACCCCTACAGGCGGCGCAGGGCTCCGCCCATGCCGCCGTCGCCACGATGACGAAACAAACCGTTCCAAGAACAGTGCGCATATCCGACTCTCCATCACGACGCTCGTGCTGACCTCCAGCATGTATACAATCAACCCAGAAAAGCAAACGCCTTGCTAGCGCAGACTTGGCAATAGATCAGCTTGCGCTTTGAATTGGTGCGACCGAGTAACGATTGCGCGCCGCGCAAGCGGCGCCGTCGCCGTATTGCAAAGCAATACATTTAAACAACTCGCCGCCGCCAATCGGACGCGCGCCCGAACTCGAACGCTCACTTTCTCTTTAGGAAGCGCGCACCAAACAACGCGCCGCCGACGGCGACCCCGGCGGGAATTCCCAGGCCCAACAGCGGCGCGGGGCCTCTACAGACAATGCACGCCGGCGCCGCCCATGCCGCCGTCGCCATGAGGAAGAAAGAAACCGCCCCAAGAATCACACGCATATTGAACTCTCCTTCACCGCGCTCGCGCCGCGCTTTAGCTCGTCTACAATCGAGCCTTAAACGTAAACATCGCGCCGCGACGAACCCGCTTGCGCCGGCAATTTGTGGAACTAGGTTAATTCCATTGCAGTTACGCGCGGATTGAACATCAGCTTTTGTCGCGTTTTGTTACAAAGTAATTCATTGAAACAAGTCATCGTCGGCGATCCAGTCAATGGCTTGATCAAGATGCGCCGTCGGCGCGTGCTTGCCGCGCGCAATTCCGTCGATCGGACAGACCATCCGGCGGCCGACCGGCGCGAAACGCTTCGCCATTGGCGTCGCTGAAGCGCGCGACGCTTGGCGGGGGGCCCTTGCGTCGCGGCTTCGCGTGGCCGAGTTGGCGGCGCTAGAAACAGTGATTGGCCTTGAGCTCGATCACCCAAGCGGGGCAACCATCATGCTGATGTTTGAGGCAATTGTTGTAATTGTTTTCGATCGCGGCGCAGAGCGCGACCCTGGGATCGGCGACCGGAGGCGGCGCGCCCCCGCCGCGCTCTCCTTGGTATCCTCCCCGTTCGCGTTCCTCGTACCCTTCATGCCGCATGTGCCGCAGACGCTCGCAGGCGCCGTCGTCGCCGCTTTCGCAATCCCTGCGTAATTCGTGCATGTATTCACGCCGCTCGCCCTCGTCCTGCGCGCGCGCGAGCGGAGCGGAGATCGCGAGAGCTAGTCCGGCGATGAGCAATAGCTTCGTTTTCATGGCTTCGTTTCCCGAAGTTGGATGAGGCGAGGGCCGCCGACGACCGGCGCGGAGCGGTGCTTAGTATCCCGATTGTACGTTAAGCGATAGCGCGCGGCCAAATCGTCAACCCTGGCCGGCGCGGCGACCCTGACCTCGCGGCGCCCCTCGACCCGCGAGGTGTTCGTCCGTCGCAATCGCCAGCGCGAAAATTCGCGCCTCGCCCACGGCGCCAGCGGGATCGGCGAGCGTGCGCGGCGTCGCATATTCGGTTTATAATGCGGCGCAAACATAGGAGGCGCGCCGGTGGGCGATTGGAATTCAGAACTTTATATGAAATTCGAGAGTGAAAGGACGCGGGCCGCGCGCGATCTTCTCGCCCAAATTTCCGACATTAAGCCAAAAACCGTGTTCGATCTTGGCTCCGGCCCCGGCAACAGCACGCAACTTCTGGTGGAAGCTTTTCCGGACGCGAAAATCGTCGGCATCGACGATTCGCCAAACATGCTGGAGGTCGCGCGCGCGCGTGTTCCGGGCGCCCGATTCGTCAAGGAAGACATCGAGCGCTGGCGCCCGAGCGAACCGGCCGACCTCATCTTCGCCAATGCGACGCTGCATTTCGCGCTGGATCATTATGGGCTGATCACGCGTCTCGCGGGCTACCTCGCCGAGGGCGGCTGTCTCGCCGCGCAGATGCCCAACAATATGCAGGAGGTCTCGCACGCGCTGATGCGGATGATCGCGGCGGACGGCCCCTGGTCAGACCGGCTGGTGCCGATCGCCAAAACTAGAGCCGTGATCGGGCCGCTCGACGAATATTACCGGCTGCTGCGGCCGCTCTGCTCGCGGCTGGACATTTGGCAGACCACCTATATCCACACGATCGACGGCGTGGACCGTATCGTCGAATGGTTCGAGGGATCGGAGCTGCGACCGTTCCTGAAGCCGCTGTCCGACGAAGAGCGCGAGGCGTTTCTCGCGCGCTATCGCGAGGGGCTCACGCAATCTTACGCGCCGCAGCCCGATGGAACCGTTCTGCTGCCCTATCCGCGGCTGTTCATGGTCGCGAAAAAATAAAAGGCCGATATGACCGTCACCATTTATCACAACCCCGCCTGCGGAACCTCCCGCAACACACTGGCGATGATCCGCCAGAGCGGCGCCGAGCCGGTCGTCGTCGAATATTTGAAAAACCCGCCGACGCGGGCGAGGCTGGTCGAGCTGCTGTGCAAAATGGCAATTTCCGCGCGCGATCTGCTGCGGCAGAGGGGGACGCCGTACGCCGAACTCAACCTCGCCGATCCCCAATGGAGCGAGGACGAACTGATCGGCTTCATGCTGGAGCACCCCATTCTGATCGAGCGGCCGGTCGTCGAGACGCCCAAGGGCGCGCGGCTCTGCCGGCCGGCGGAGAAGGTGCTGGAGATTCTTTAGGGGCGCGCGTCGAACGCAGGCGCTGATCGTCGCGATGCGGACGGATAGGCGGCGCCGGCGCCGGCGCGGACGTCGCGGTGAGCGCGGGCGGCGATGATTGCGTCGTCGTCGCCGGCCTCGACAAGCAAATAGTCATGTTCGAACGCGAAGATATTTGAGTGAGGCAAATGCGAGGCCGATTTCAAAGGGAACAGCGTGCGCTCGCTCCTTTCTCCCGGGAGCGAAAACATTGACGATATAAGCTTAATTCAAAGGCAAAAATTATAGTTAACATTTGGTTGAGGCGAGCCCGGCCTGTCGAACCGCCCGCGCCTTCACATCAAAGCTTCGCGGGCCGCCTTTGCAAGCGGAACCCGCGCGAAACGAAAAATCCAGCGCCAGCCGGCCTGTAAGCCGGGTTCTGTATGGCGGCGCGGGGTTTCCCCCGTTCCGCGCGATGACCATTCCTCTGGGACGGCTGTCGCCAGCCGCCTCATGCGACCAACCCGGGCGACGGCCCGGAGACGGGATGAAGGCTCATCGCCTTCTGTCGCCCCTATTCGGTCTTGCTCCCGGCGGGGCTTGCCATGCCTCCCGCGTTGCCGCGCGAGCGGTGCGCTCTTACCGCACCCTTTCACCCTTACCGCGATGAACGCGGCGGTTTGCTTTCTGTGGCGCTTTCCCTGGGGTCACCCCCGCCGGACGTTATCCGGCGCCGTGTCTCCGTGGAGCCCGGACTTTCCTCTGCCGTGAAGCAGCGGTCATCCGGCCGGCTGGCGGCTAGAGGCGTAAGCGCGCGAGGCCGGAAGGTCAAGCGCCGCGTCCTCGCCCGCGCGGCCCAGTTTTCGCGGCAAAATGTCGTCGCTCAGGGTCAAGCCCATTGTCACGCACCCGCAAAGCACTAGATTGGATGAGCGTAAAACACTGGGAGGGAAAACATGATTACTCGTATTTTGCGCCTGGCCCCGTCGCTCGCTCTCGCCCTCACGCTTATGGCGGCGCCGGCGCTTGCTCAAACCGACCATCTGGCGCTGGCCATCAGCGAGACGCAAAAGGCCATCCACTATGGCGCCGAAGTCGCTCACTCATCGTCTTTCGTGCAGCACACCGACAACGCCATCGACCACGCCATGATGGCGCAAAAGGCCAAACCCAACAAACATATCAAAGCCGCGATCGCCGATCTGCGCAGAGGCAAAAGGATCGCCGACGGCACACATTGGGCGAGCATCCTGCGCAGGGGCGCGAAGCAAACGCAAAAAGCTTTGAAGGAACTCCAGGCGGCGCAGTAATCGCCGAGGCGAATTACGAACGATTGGCGGTAAAACCTCCCCGGTTTCGCCGCCGATCGTTTTCTTGGCTCCGCGACGTCTTCACCTTCCTCGAACGCCCGGGTCTTTCCGTTTCTGATTGAAACGGAAAGACCCGAGGGCGCTTTGGAAGCCGCGCGCTCCGCACCTCAAATCCCCATCGATTCCGCGACGGACGGCGCCCGTTCAGGGCATTTCGCCGCGCGACAATTTGCGTAGAATTATGCGACGCGAGCGGGAGATATAGTTTTACCGAATTCAGTGAAGCCGGCGCGGGAGCGCGGCCGCGAAAAGGGGAGGGGGCATGGTGTGTCCAAATAAATGCGCCAGCGTCGACGTTAAGCGCGACGCCAAGCCCCATACCAAGCCCCACACCATGCCGCATCGGCGCGGCGTGCTCGGTTTCCTGGCGCTCGCGGCCTCGATGCTGGGCTTTTCCGGCCTTGCTCGCGCGGTCGAAAAGCTGGGCATGGTCGACGTGGACTATCAACATTCGCTGAAGGGCAAGCAACGCTGCGATAATTGCCGCGTCTGGGATCCGCCGAACCATTGTCTTTCGGTCGATGGCGAGATCAGCCCGTCCGGCTGGTGTCTGATCTGGCGACCCCAATACAAGTCGCAATACGCCAAGGTCGACGCCGACGGCAAGCTGACGCAAGGCGACGTGGCCTATCAGGGCAAGCCCAAGGGCAATCAGCGCTGCGACAATTGCCGCGTCTTCGTCGCGCCCAACGGCTGCAATTCCGTGCAGGGCAATGTCAGTCCGGCGGGGTGGTGCAACATTTGGCGCAAGGCGTAACCTTCACATGAGCGCCCTTGCGAGCGCCGCGGGCTCGTCGGAGCCGATTCGCAACGTGCTTCCATTGTTCAACGCGAGTTCGACCGCGTCGAGCCCGCCGACATTATAGAGCCAGCCGCGCGGCGTGAGATGGATGCCCCAGCCATACCACCAAGGGTTGCGCGCCGGCGTCGCGCCCATTATCGCCTCGCGCTCGATGCTTTTGCGCAACAGGCCCGGGCCGAAGAACCAACTCAGCCGCGTCGGCGTGACCTCGACCGTCAGCGAGGAGAACGCCCAGCCGGTCGCGGCGAGAAACGCCGCGAGGGGGACGAAAGGGACCGCCCGCCGCACAACGAAACCGACGGCCAGAAGCCCGAACGCGGGCAAAACCAACCCCCAGCGCAACGCCGCGCCGGTCTGTGTGTGATGATAAAAGGCCGTCATCCACTCACCTCCCGCATCGACCCGCGCGCGCGCCGGGCCGTATGACACACGAAATTGAAGCGAAAGGTCAATGGCGTCTGGCGGCCTCGCGGAATGACGCCACAAGCATATTGCGGAGCAGCGCGAGCCGCCTTATGGGTATCGCGCGAGCCGGGGCGACCCCGGCGAAGCTTGGGGCGTCGCCAAGTGGTAAGGCAGCGGATTTTGATTCCGCCATACGGAGGTTCGAATCCTCCCGCCCCAGCCAGCCATTCCGGGCTTGCGGAGGTTTTCTCCTGTTTTGGAGGAACGGACGCAAAATCGGTGGGCTGCGTCGCCCAGGGCTGTCTCCGCGCCGCCTTCCCCGGCCCCGGTTTTTGACCGCCAATTTTCCAATCCTCCGAATTTTTGCCGCGACAGAGCTAAGACTAGTTCAATTCGCGAAAGCGATCCTGAGACGAGCTTCGACCGATCCGATTTTGGGGGGATAAAAAGGGCGTTGGTGGTCCCGTGTTGTTGGCGTGGCTTGGGCTCAATCGTTTTGATCGATCGCCGGTGCTGACGACAACCGTCCGTGGCGAAAACGCTGCTCTGGGATTAACCGAGTTGAGGCGCTCCTCGGGCGCCGTTTGGATCGCTGGTCCCGCTGGAACCGAGGCGAGGTTATCGTCAGGGCGACGGATGTCGTCCTTTCGCTCTCGCCACCGCACGAACTTAGCGCCAGGAGCGCTCTTGCGAGCACGGTCTCGAAAATCCAGTTTGATGGGCCGCTCGCGACCATCGAATTGGCGCTTGAGGGCGGATGGGCGATTGTTCGCCACCGTGACCAGGGGTGCGTTAACCGAACTCGAGATCAAGCCTGGATCACATGTCTTTGCCTTGTTCAAGACCGCGGCTCTCGACGAGCGCGGCATTGGCGGCGTCCCGGCTCACGTTTCCGACACAGCGCCGCGGACCTCTCTTAACTTTATAAATTGACGAAGAGCGACTTTCAACGGAACGCCTTCGCTGAGAGCGCCGGGCGGTGACTATTGTTCTATTCAATACTTTCAAGATAATGCATCTTTCGGTAATTTTTTGGCTTGACCGATCTACTTCGGCATGAAAATGTCACAGATGTATATCTACGAATCGTGTCTCCGGTTTTCGTGTGACTAAACGTCTGCTCACACTAAACATCTGGTCGCATAGTTAAAGAGCGCATCGCTCCTCCGACTGCTTGAACGCGCGTTTGTTTTGGGAAGCGGAAGCCTTACTCAAGCTTGCTCCAAGCTAATGGTCGAACGCTCCAAGTTGGCGGCGCTTCCGAGGCAAGAGCTAAATGTGCGTGCTGATGTTTCAATTACACTTGCTTGAGTAACGTTTCGTGAAGTGTCCGTAAACTCAGAGGAACCGGTTCATGAATTTATGCGAGGATATACGGCAACAACAAGCTCCGGTCCCGAGGCATAATATTGGTTTGACGAGCTGTTCACGAAAGAAATATTCTGGCGAAAGCAAGGCTCTTGCGATCACGGCGGCGATCATCTTAATTTCTTGCGCCACGGCGTCCGGCGCGGACGATACGGCGGAGCAAATTCGGCTGTTGAAGGCGCGCCTGGATGCGACCGACGCGGAGGTTCGTTCCCTCAGGACCCAACTGAAGAAATATGAGGGAAAGAGCCTAAAGACGGAACGGGAATTAAGGGAAGTCGGCAAGCGGACGCCAGCTAAAAAAGCGCAGTCCGCCGGCGCGCGAAGTGGAGGGTCCGATAAGGCCGTCACCACTCCGCCTCTGCCATTCTTCATCTCCGTATCCCGCGGCCTCAAAATCGAATCGGCCGACAAAACGACCAGCTTCAGGATTGGCGGGCGACTGTCCGTGGATGGCGGCGCCTCAAGCATGCCAGAGAGAGGTTACTCCAGCTTGGCTAACATCCGCCAGGCGCGTCTCGAAGTCGAAGGGAGGGTGTTCAGCTATTGGCAGTATAAGCTTCAATATGAATTCGCGGCGGGCAACACCGCGACAGTCGGCGCGCTTGGCGGAGTGAGAGACGCCTTTATCGCCTATACCTATTTCAATCCCATCATATTCCAGGTCGGGCAAATGTTCGAGCCGGTGGGCCTCGAGGCGTCGAAATCGATGAAATATACTGATTTCATGGAGAAATCCTTGCCGACCACGGCCTTTGGGCCGGGCCACCATGTCGGCGCCGCCGTGCTCGCGATGGGCGACAATTGGAGCGCCAAGGCCGGCGTTTTCAGCACCAGCACGCTGGACAACTCTCTGACGCCCGCGCAAGGAACGCAGGTTCCTTATTGGGTTCCCTCGCAAGCCGGGTGGGCGGCGACCGGCGGCAGCCAATATTTCGATATCGCGGGACGCGCGACTTACGCCCCGATCAAGGAAGAAGATCGCCTGCTGCATCTGGGCGTTTCGGGACGTTACCATCAAGCCAACGACTCGACGGGAAACAACGACAACAGAGTCATGCTGCTAGGCAGCAACACCCAGGACGAATCCAACGTGCTAAAGGAGAACCTGCTCGGCACGCCCGATCTCTCCTGCGGCCTAGTGGGGGTGCTCGGCAATCCGCCAGTCGCCGGCAAGTGCGTGCGCGATGTTCTCACCTATGGCGTGGAAGCCATGGGCTCATATGGTCCGGTTTCGGTTCAGGGCGAATATTTTGGTTCGCATTACGACCGCGACGCGGGATCTGTTTTGGAGGCCAGTTCGCTCGGCTATTACGCGCCGGGCGGCTCTTCGCTCGACTTCAACGGCTATTATGTTTACGGCACTTGGTATCTGACGGGCGAGTCGCGCGCGGCGGCCTATAAAGTCAACGCCCTCAATCCCGCCAATTTCGGACAGATCAAAATCCTTAATCCGCTAAGTAAGGGGGGGCTTGGCGCTTGGGAGCTTGGCCTGCGGTTTAGCGCGCTCAATCTCAACAACGGTCCCTACACGGGAACCAATTTCGTCAACCTGATCGCCCTGGCGCCCAACCAGGCGACGAAGAGTTACGTGGCGAATTCCAGTGTTCTCGGAGGGCGCGAAGAGGATATGACCCTTGGCATGAATTGGTATCCCGAAGTGGGATTTCGGGTCATGGCCAATTGGACGAGATCGATGCTGGTCAGCGCGCCCTGGAATCGCGCTTATCTCAACGGCGCCCATCCGAATACATTCTTGGTGCGAACCCAAGTTGACTGGTGAGATGATAGACCTAGATCAAATGCCGGCGAACTTGCGAAAATCGAATAGTTAGCAGGCTTGGAGAAGCTTGTAAGGGGGACATCACGTGCGGAAAAGATATTTCGCGGCAGGCATCCTTTTGGGGGTCTTAAGCGGTTCGGCCATGGCGGAGCCGGTCGTGGCCGCGAACGAGGCAGATGGCGACCGGGCGGCTGTAGCGCAATCGCCACATCATCGTCGCCATAAGTATTCGAGCCATCATAGCCATGCATGGAGGGCCGGGCGCGAGGGCGGCGCGGCTCGTCCACCTGTCGCCGCCCGATCCCAGCGGAGCGAGCCGCCTGCGCCTCCCGCTCCTGTCTCGCCCGCGGAAAACCAACCCCCGCCTCCTGGGCCCGGTGAAGTTGACTTTGGCGACTGACTTTTCATTTGTTTTTGCATTCTTGGAGTCTCTGTCACCAAAAAAGCCTGCTAATCAATGATTTTCAGATCCTTTAGAGCTGAAGCGATCGCGCAAGCTGTTTGGCGGCTTACGGAAATGAGCGGCAGTCTCATTGTCGGACTAAACCAGGGATGCGCCAATGAGAGAGCGTATTTGACTGGAGCTGGATTCGTCTCCGATTGAAGCGCCGCCACCAGCGGCTTCAACCGTGTCTGAATTGACTTCGCGCGGTTCCAATCTCCCACTGCGCATGCTTGCTGCATGTCGGCCCACAACCTCGGAACGACATTGGCCACGACTGACACCGAGCATGTCCCGCCGGCCATCCGGAACAAAAGGCTGGCGGAATCGTCCCCCGACCACCGGATGAAATTCGAGGCCGACGAGAGCGAATGAACCGAGAAGCGAGAGAGATCGCAAGTCACGTCTTCAATGCCCACGATATTTGGCGTCGCCGCCAGCTTTGCCAGCGTTTCCAGGCGAATTTCCACGCAAGTCCTCGACGGATCGTTTTCGAGGATGAGAGGAATGCCGACCGCGCTGGCGATTTCGCGAAAATGCCGATAAAGCCCTTCCTGATTGGGCTTGTTGTAATAGGGCGTCACGATGAGAGCCGCCGTCGCCCCGGCTGCCTCCGCCGCCTGCGTCAGCGCGATGGTCTCTCGCGTGCAGTTCGTTCCGGTCGCCGCGACAATCGGAACGCGGCGCGACGCTGTTTCGACCGCTATCTCGATCAGGCGTCGCCGTTCTTGCGGAAAAAGCGTCGGCGCCTCCCCCGTGACGCCGCCAATGACCAGGCCTTCGCTTCCCTGCTCGATTTGCCAGGCGACGAGGTCGGCGAACGCCTTCTCGGCGATGGCGTCATGTTCGAAAGGCGTCGCCAGCGCGGTCAGCGACCCGGGGAAACTCAGCGGCCTCTTGGAGGAGGGCATCTCGGTTGTGTCCGCCGCCGGCCAATGCGAACTCCTGGCGGGGGAGCGGGACGGCCAATCGGATCGCGTCCGTGACGGAGCGATTGATGAAGGCATTTGCAATGAACTACCTCCAAAGCCTCAACGGTTCATTCGAACACCGCACGGCGTCCGCCCGTTGGCCCGACTCGAAAGCCGCGTAGTTCAAAGCGGCTTGCCGATTGACGAAAATTCCTCCTCCGCGGCCATGGCGCTCCACGACAATCCAACGGCCCGTTTCATCCTGCCCAACAATGAATTGCAAACCTGTATCCCAGCTGTGAGTTTTCCGAGCTTCGCCGACATTCGAGGAAATGGACATTTTCACGCCTGTGGTGACGCGATCCGGAGCGTGGACTGCGGCGAGGGTGTACCGCCGAAGGGCGTAAGGGCGCGATGAGGAAAAAGCGTGGCGACATAAAATTCTCGTAAGCCCGTTCGGGCGTTCGTCGATATCTACATCATTGAATTTACGTGGAAAATTAACAATGCGAGGCTTTTCCGTCACAACAAGCGCCCGGTGTCCGTAAGACAATTTGCTTAAATGTCGCCGCCTCAATTCGCGTGAACGGCCGGCGTGATTGGACGCTCGAATGGTCGCGCCGCGCACGAGCAGGAATTAGAGTTCGCTACTCGCAAGCAATCCTCCGCGACGACGAAAGCTTCACCGCGGCCCGCGCATTCCACCATGATTTCTCGACGGCGTTCAATCTTACCGCGTGACAACGTGGCGCTCGCCTTTATGAATTCCTTATAGGGCGACGCCAAACTCGGAATGGCGCCCTTATGGCGATTGCTTTTATATCCCTTTCGCGGTCGCGCAACAGGAGTCAATCATGCCCGATTTCATTTACGTCGGTCTCGGGGTTTTCTTATTTGTGCTGGTCGGCGCCTATGCGCGCGCCTGCGCAAATCTTTGAGGGGAGCGCTCCATGTATGAGCCCGTCATCGGCCTCTGCGTCGCCTTGGTGCTTGGCGTCTATCTCGTCTACACGCTCCTTCACCCCGAAAAGTTCTAAAAGTCGGTCCGGGTTCAACGAGGTGACATCATGACTATCGTTGGTTGGGCGCAAATCGTCCTCGTGCTTGCGGCCGTGATCCTCGCCGCTGTTCCGCTCGGCGCCTATATCGCGCATGTGCTCGCGGGCGAGCGTACGATCTTCTCGCGCGTTCTTATTCCGGTCGAGCGCGTGTTCTACAAACTCTCCGGCGTCGATCCGGCGCGCGAACAGAGCTGGTTCGTCTATGCGACCGCCATGCTCGCTTTCAGCCTTGTCGGCTTTCTATCGCTCTACGCGATGCAGCGGCTGCAAAATGTTCTGCCGCTCAATCCGCAAGGCTTCGATTCGGTTCCGGCGGATCTCGCCTTCAACACGTCTATGAGCTTCATCACCAACACCAACTGGCAGAACTACAGCGGCGAGACGACAATGAGTCATCTCGTTCAGATGCTTGGGCTCACGGTTCACAACTTCGTCTCCGCGGCGACTGGTCTCGCCATGGCTTTTGCGCTCGTGCGTGGCTTCGCTCGCGCGGAATCTCCGACCGTCGGCAATTTCTGGGTCGATCTGACGCGCGCGACGCTTTACGTATTGCTGCCGTTGGCGATCATTGTCGCTCTTGCGCTCGTTGCGCTCGGAACGCCGCAGACGCTCGCCGGCTCCTTCGAGGCGACGACGCTTGAGGGAGTCAAGCAGGTGGTCTCTATTGGCCCGGTGGCGAGCCAGGAGGCGATCAAGGAGCTCGGCACCAATGGCGGCGGCTTTTTCAACGCCAATGCCGCGCATCCTTATGAGAACCCCAACGCCTTCACCAATATGCTCGAGATTTGGGCCATCCTCGTCATTCCCTTCGCTTCCGTCTTTGCGTTCGGGCGTGCGGTCCTCGATTTTCGGCAGGGACGGGCCATCGCCATCGCCATGGGCATCGTGCTGGTCACGGGCGTCGCGGTCGCCTATTGGGCCGAGTCAAGCGGCAATCCGTTGCTGACGGCGATCGGCGTCGACGCGGCTGGCGGCAACATGGAGGGCAAAGAGGTGCGCTTTGGTCCCGCCATGAGCGCGCTTTATGCGACGGCGACGACTGGCACCAGCACCGGCTCCGTCAATTCGATGCATGACTCATTCACGCCGCTCGGCGGACTCGTGCCTCTGTTCAACATGCTGCTCGGCTGCATCTCGCCCGGCGGCGTTGGCGCTGGCCTTTATGGCTTCCTCGTGCTCGCCGTCGTAGCCGTCTTCGTCGCCGGCCTGATGGTTGGACGCACGCCGGAATATCTCGGCAAAAAGATCGAAACTCGCGAAATGAAACTCGCGATGCTGGCGGTGCTGATCTATCCGATCACCGTGCTCGGCTTCTCCGCCGCGTCGGTCATGGTGAAATCCGCGCTCGACAGCCTGGGCAACGCCGGACCGCATGGCCTCACCGAGATTCTTTACGCCTTCGCGTCGACCAACGCGAATAACGGCTCGGCCTTCGCGGGCCTCAGCGGCAATACGCCCTGGTTCAACACCACGCTCGGCCTCGCGATGTTCCTCGGGCGCTTCGCCTACGTGATTCCGGTGCTGGCGTTGGCGGGTTCTTTCGCCAAGAAGAAAAAGGCGCCCGCGTCGGCCGGCACCTTCCCGACCGATGGCCCCTTGTTCGTCGGCCTGCTGCTCGGCGTCATCGTCATCCTGTACCTGCTCCAATACTTCCCGGCTCTCGCGTTGGGCCCCGTTGTCGAGCACTTCCTGATGCAAGCGGGCAAAACCTTCTGAGCGGAGTTTCTTCCATGTCCCACAAAGTCGTCGCTCCCAGCCTGTTCGATCCGGCCATCATCAGGCGCGCCTCCGTTGACGCGTTCCGTAAACTCGATCCACGCAAGCTTGCCCGGAACCCGGTGATTTTCGTGACCGAGGCTGTCTCGGCGGTCGTGACGATCTTTTTTGTCCGCGATCTGATCACGCACAACGGCGTCGCGCTGTTCTCGGGTCAGATCGCCGCGTGGCTGTGGTTTACGGTGCTGTTCGCCAACTTCGCGGAAGCCGTCGCGGAAGGACGCGGCAAGGCGCAGGCCGACGCTCTTCGCAGGACGCGAAGCGACACGCATGCGAAGCGGCTGATCGATCCCGAAGGCAAGAGCGGGATGAAGAGCGTCGTCGAGGGCGTCTCCGCGCTCGATCTGAGGCTCGGGGACATCGTTCTCGTCGAGGCTGGCGATCTCATTCCTGGCGACGGCGAAATCGTCGAGGGCGTGGCTTCGGTCAATGAGTCGGCGATTACCGGCGAATCCGCTCCCGTCATTCGCGAAGCCGGCGGCGACCGCTCGGCGGTGACGGGAGGAACAACGGTTCTTTCCGATTGGATCAAGGTGAAGATCACCGCGGCGCCCGGCTCGACCTTCATCGATCGCATGATCGCGCTGGTCGAAGGCGCGGAGCGTCAGAAAACACCAAACGAACTCGCGTTGTCGATTCTGTTGTCGGGATTGACCATTATCTTCCTCATCGTTTGCGTGACGCTCTGGTCGCTCGCCGGCTATTCGGGAACTGTTCTCTCGGTGACGGTGCTGATCGCGCTGCTCGTTTGCCTAATTCCAACGACGATCGGGGGATTGCTGTCGGCGATCGGCATCGCCGGCATGGATCGACTGATCCGCTTCAACGTCATCGCCACTTCTGGCCGGGCGGTCGAGGCGGCGGGCGACGTGGACACGTTGCTGCTCGACAAGACCGGCACCATCACTTTCGGCAACCGCATGGCCGATGAGTTCATTCCGATCGCCAACGTATCGGAGCACGCTCTGGCGGAAGCCGTCATGCTCGCCTCGCTAGCCGATGAGACGCCGGAAGGGCGTTCGATCGTGTCTCTCGCGATAAGCCGCTACGGCCTGACGGCGCCAGGCATGGGAGCCGATGCGCGGATTGTGCCTTTCTCCGCTCATACAAGGATTTCGGGCGTCGATCTTCCGGGACGCGCTCTGCGTAAAGGCGCGGTCGATTCCATCCTGGGGCAGGCGGGGCCGGCCGGGGGCCAGGGGCCGGAGGATTTTAAGCGAACAGTCGATCGCGTGTCCCGCTCGGGCGGCACGCCGCTCGCGGTATCCGAGAATGGACAATTGCTCGGCGTCGTTCATCTCAAGGACATCGTTAAGCCGGATATCAAGGACCGGTTCGCGGCGTTGCGCGCCATGGGCATTAAGACGGTCATGGTGACGGGCGACAATCCGATCACGGCCGCGGCCATCGCCGGCGAGGCGGGCGTCGACGACTTCATCGCGCAGGCGACGCCCGAGGACAAGCTGAAATATATCCGCAAGGAGCAGCAAGGCGGGCGACTCATCGCGATGTGCGGCGACGGGACCAACGATGCGCCCGCGCTGGCGCAAGCTGATGTTGGGGTCGCCATGCAGACCGGCACGCAGGCGGCGCGCGAGGCTGGCAATATGGTCGACCTCGACTCGGATCCAACGAAGCTCATCGAGATCGTCGCCATCGGCAAGCAACTGCTGATGACGCGCGGATCGCTGACTACTTTCTCCATCGCCAACGACGTCGCGAAATATTTCGCGATCATTCCGGCTCTGTTCGTCATCACCTACCCGGAATTGGAAGCGATCAATGTCATGAAGCTCGCGTCGCCTCAATCGGCGATTCTGTCCGCCGTCATCTTCAATGCGTTGGTCATCATCGCGCTGATCCCGCTGGCGCTGAGGGGCGTCGAGTATCGTCCCGTCGGCGCCGCCGCCCTGTTACGCCGCAATCTGCTGATCTATGGCCTGGGCGGCATCGTCGCGCCGTTCGTCGCCATCAAGTTCATCGACCTCATCGTCTCGGCTTTGCATCTGGCTTGAGGAGTCCAAAATGTTGGCCCAATTGCGTCCCGCGATCGTGATGATCGTCCTGTTCACCGCCTTGACCGGCCTGGCCTATCCCCTGGCGATCACTGGCGTCGCTCAGCTCGCGCTTTCAAACCAGGCCAATGGCGGCGTGATCGAACGCGGCGGCGAGATTATCGGCTCGACCCTGATCGGTCAGAACTTCACCTCGGACCGTTATTTTCACGGCCGCCCCTCGGCGACCAGCGCGCCCGACCCCACTGATTCAACTAAAACGGTCGACGCCCCCTATAACGCCGCGAATTCCTCCGGTTCCAATCTGGGCCCGACGTCGCGAAAGCTTGTCGATCGCGTGAATAGCGCCATTGAAACCGAGTTCGCCGCTGGACGAATTGACTTGGTGGCGGCTGATGCTGTCACGACCTCCAGCTCCGGCCTCGATCCGCATATTTCGCCGCAATTCGCTCTGGCGCAGGTTCCGGCGGTCGCCCGGGCGGGCGGCCTGAACGAGAGTCGTGTGCGCGCGTTGGTGGAGGAACACACCGAACAGCGCTTTATCGGATTGATTGGCGAGCCACGCGTCAATGTCCTCGAACTCAACCTGGCGCTGGACGCGTCACGCCCGGAGATCATCTCCAGTAGGCGCCACAATTGAGCGGGGGCAGGCCGAAGCTCGCGCTGGAAACGCCAACCGATCCGTAACATGAGCGCAGCCAATCCCCCCTGGGCGTAAGGACTTTCCGCTTTCCGGATCGACCACCTCGACTGGCGCGAGCATGGTCGTCATATCGACGGGAGCGCCCGCGAGAAGCCCCGTGACGCCGGGTATTGCGATCCGGTCTCCATCGAGCAGACGAGCCCCCGTAATAATGCGATCGAATCGCGGGTCCGATAAGCCGACGGCATGCCGCTCCAACTGCAACGAAGGCGCGGCGCTCCCCACCGACGATGCGTGCGCCGCCGCCTCCCGCAGCATGGTCAGTCGCACTTTGATGGCCACCCACGGAAAGCGATCATTGTTTTAAGTTACGTCGCGCCGCCAGATTCCGATAATCTCGACATTCGCCGCTTTCGCTCTACCTGACTCAGGAGGTAGCGCAATTGAAAGGGGTGAGGCAGTGCTCGCCGAGCATAGGCAGCGAGACCCCGCCAAGGTCGTTTCGTTGGAGGTTCGGGTGCGGGGCCGCGTACAGGGCGTGGGATTCCGCCCGGCGGTCTGGAGAGTTTCGCGCGCGCTCGGCCTTTGCGGCGAAGTTCTCAACGACTCCGAGGGCGTTCTTATTCGGCTTTGGGGCGACGAAGACCAAATCACCATTTTCCTTGACCGCCTGGCGCTGGAGTCGCCGCCATTGGCGCGGATCGACAGCGTTGAATGCAAGGAAGGTCGTGGCGATATGCCCGCGGACTTCCGGATCGCGCCGAGCGTGGAAGGGCGGGCGCATACGCAAATCGCCCCGGACGCCGCCATCTGTCGCGCTTGCGCCTTTGAAATCTCAAATCCGCGCGAACGGCGCGCCAATTATCCGTTCACCAATTGCACGCATTGCGGGCCGCGCCTCACGATCGTTAAGGGGATACCATACGATCGCGCGAACACGACGATGGCGCCATTCCCGATGTGCGTGGCGTGCGAAGCGGAATACAAAGACCCGGGCGATCGTCGTTTCCACGCCGAAGCGATCGCCTGCGCCGCCTGCGGTCCGAAGATCGCGTTGCGGCGCCTGGACGGGCGCGCGGAGGAACTGGAAAAGTTGTCGAGCGAGGAATGCCTCGCCGCGGCGCGTCGGCTCATTATGTCGGGCGCGATCCTCGCTCTCAAAGGTCTTGGAGGCTATCATCTTGCCTGCGACGCCACGAATTTCGACGCGGTGTCGCGCCTTCGGCGATTGAAGCGCCGCGACGCGAAGCCCTTCGCTCTCATGGCGCGCGACCTCGACGTCATAAAAGACTATTGCGCCGTTGGAGAAGAGGAGGAGCGCCTGCTCGTCAGCTCCGCGGCGCCGATCGTCTTGCTGAACGCGAGCGGCGGAAAGCGATTGCCGCCAGTGGTCGCGCCGAACATTGCCGCTCTTGGCTTCATGTTGCCGACAACCCCGCTGCATCTCCTCGTCATGCGGGACATTGCACGACCGCTGGTGATGACCAGCGGCAATCGCTCCGACGAGCCGCAGGCCATCGACGACAATGACGCTCGGGAGCGTCTCGCGGCGATTGCGAGCCACGCGCTTGTCCACGACCGGCGGATTGCAAATCGCGTCGACGATTCGGTCGTCCGCGTCATGGGCGGTCGCGCGCGGGTGTTGCGCCGTGCGAGAGGCTATGCCCCGGCGCCGCTCCGATTGCCGTCAGGGTTTGAATCCACTCCCCAGCTTTTGGCCTTTGGCGGCGAATTGAAAGCTGCATTCTGTCTGCTCAAAGACGGAGAAGCTACGCTGTCACAACATCAAGGCGATCTCGAAGACGAAAGAACCTTCGATGACTATCGCAAGAACCTGGGGCTTTACGCGAGACTTTTCGACCATCGCCCAGCGGCTTTCATCGTTGACAGCCATCCGGATTATGTCTCCACGAAGTTCGCGCGAGAGCAGGGGCTCGCAACCTCTACGCCGGTGATGGAGGCGCAGCACCACCATGCTCATGTCGCGGCGTGCCTAGCGGAAAATGGGCGCCCGCTCGACGCGCCGCCGGTGCTGGGCGTCGTCATGGACGGTTTGGGTTATGGCGACGACGGAACAATCTGGGGCGGGGAATTTTTGCTCGCCGACTACCGGGGCTCTCAACGGTTAGGCGCACTGCGGCCTGTCGCGATGCCGGGCGGCGCTCAGGCTGTTCGTGAACCTTGGCGCAATCTATACGCCCATCTCACGGCCCTGACGGATTGGCCGGAGTTCGCGCGACATTTCTCGCAACTCGACCTTTGCGCCGAGCTGAGCAAGAGGCCGCTTTCAACTCTCGAAGCCATGATGCGAAGCCGCGTCAATTCGCCGATGGCCTCGTCTTGCGGTCGATTGTTCGACGCGGTCGCCGCGGCCCTCGACATCTGCCCGGACCGGCAGGCCTATGAGGGCGAAGCCGGCGCGCGTCTCGAAGCCGTTGTGGATGACAATGAATTGCGGAACGGCGATGAGGCTCGTTCCTACACTTTTTTGGTTTCACCGCGGAGCCCGGCTGGCCCCCTATATCTCGAGCCGGGTCCGATGTGGCGCGCGCTGCTCGACGATCTCATGAGGGGGACGCCGCCTCCCATTATCGCGGCTCGGTTTCACAAGGGTCTTGCCGCCGGCATCGTGGCGATGACGAAGGAACTTGCGCGAAATGGCGGCGTCGGCGCGCCGCCATTTGACACCGTGGCCCTGTCGGGCGGCTGTTTTCAGAACCATATTCTCTTCGCGGAAGTGGTCAGTCGTCTGGAATGGGCGGACTTCAAGGTGCTGACCCACGCGGAGGTTCCGGCCAATGACGGCAGTCTTGCGCTCGGCCAAGCCGCGATAGGGGGCGCGCGCTTGATCGACGAGGCGAATCCGCGCGGCTTTGAGGGAGGGACTCGTGTCGCTGGAACGTGACTTGAAATCGCTTTATCCGTTCTTGCACGGGAGAAGTCAGGATCCCGCCAAGCTTGGCGAGGCGTTGTTGCGTTCCGTCGATGAGAAGGCGAAGGAATCGCGCGAAACCAACGCCCGCTTTTTTGAAGAACAGGGCGGCGCGCTTGTCGAAGCGGCAAAGACCATCGCCGCGGTTTACCGGCGAGGCGGACGCATGTTCTCCATGGGAAACGGCGGATCGAGTTGCGACGCGGCGCATTTCGCGGTCGAATTCGTGCATCCCATCACGACCGGGCGGCCGGCGCTCGCCGCGGTCAATCTCGTCGCCGACCTCGCGACGATAACGGCGATCGGCAATGACGTCGGTTTCGAACACATCTTCACGCGACAGTTGATCGCGCAGGCCAAGTCGGGCGACGGTCTGATCGGCATTTCGACGAGCGGAAACTCTTCCAATTTGCTTCATGCGTTCGCCAAGGCGAAGGAGATGGGCGTGACCACGATCGGACTTGCGGGCGGCGACGGCGGCGCCATGGCGTCGAGCGGACTCCTGGAGCATTGCCTCGTCGTGCCCACGACCTCGATCCATCGCATCCAGGAGTGTCACGTCGCCGCATATCATATCGCCTGGGATCTCGTGCACACGCTACTCGCTGATGATCGCGGCTTCGCGTCGAGGAAAGGCAATGCGGCATGAAATATGTCGATGAGTTCCGCGACGGCGAAAAGGCGAAGATAGTCGTCAAGGCAATCGACGAGCTGATGTCGACGATGGAGAGGCCCAAGGATCAGCCGCTGCATATCATGGAGGTGTGCGGCGGTCACACGCATTCGATATTCCGATATGGCGTCGAGGGCATGCTCCCCAAGACGATCGAGCTTGTGCATGGGCCCGGTTGCCCCGTGTGCGTGCTGCCGATGGGGCGCGTTGACGATTGCGTGAGCATCGCCGAGCATCCCGAGGTGATTTTCACCACCTTTGGCGATGCGATGCGCGTTCCGGGCTCCAAAAACAGCCTGCTTCAAGCCAAGGCCGATGGCGCCGACGTGCGCATGGTTTATTCCCCCATGGACGCGCTCGCGCTCGCGCGTAGACATCGCGACCGCGAGATCGTTTTTTTCGGACTGGGCTTCGAGACGACGATGCCCTCGACGGCGCTGACGATCTTGCAGGCGGAGCGGGAAGGGGTCACTAATTTTTCGGTGTTTTGCAATCACATCACCATCGTGCCGACGATAAAAGCGATCCTGGACAGTCCGGATATAAGGATCGATGGATTCCTGGGTCCCGGCCATGTGTCGATGGTCGTCGGCACGCGACCGTATGAGTTCATCGCGCGATATTACCGCAAGCCGATGGTCGTCGCGGGCTTTGAACCGCTGGACATTCTTCAGTCGATTTGGATGGTGCTCAAGCAGATCAAGGAAGGCCGCTGCGAGATCGAGAACCAATATGCGCGCGTCGTGCCGGACGAAGGGAACGCGGCGGCGCTTAAAGCAGTTTCCGAGGTCTATGAGCTGCGCGAGTTTTTCGAATGGCGCGGATTGGGATCGATCGACCATTCGGGCGTGAGGCTGCGCGACGAATACGCGCGCTTCGACGCCGAGCGTAAATTCGCCATTCCCAATCTGAAGATCACCGACCCGAAATCCTGCCAATGTGGCGAGGTGCTCAAGGGCGTCATCAAACCTTGGCAATGCAAGGTGTTCGGCTCCGCCTGCACGCCTCACTCGCCGCTCGGCGCCTTGATGGTGTCGTCGGAAGGCGCCTGCGCCGCCTATTATCAATATGGGGGACTGAAGAAACACGAGGCGGCGACATGAATCTTGCCCCGCCTTCCATGCCATGCCGCGCGCTCGGCAGGGTGTTCGTGCCGAAGGTGACGCTCGCGCATGGCGGCGGCGGCAAAGCGATGAAGGACCTGATCGACGACGTGTTCGTCGCGGCCTTCGACGGCGCCGCAGCGTCCGTGCTCGAGGATCAAGCCCGCTTCGATCTCGCCTCCTTGTCCATGCATGGCGATCGACTGGCGTTCACGACCGACGCCTTTGTCGTCGATCCCCTATTCTTTCCGGGCGGCGACATCGGCAAGCTCGCCGTGTGCGGAACGATCAATGATCTTGCCGTAGGCGGCGCGAAGCCGCTGTACCTTTCGTGCGCGGCGATCATTGAAGAGGGCGTCGCCGTCGACACCCTTCGAAAAATCGCCGACTCGATGGCGCGAACCGCCGTCGACGCGGGCGTCAAGATCGTCACGGGAGACACGAAGGTCGTGCAGAAGGGCGCGTGCGACAAGCTGTTCCTGACGACTACCGGGATCGGCGTGATCCCGAGCGGAGTAAATCTTGGAGCGCATCTGGCGCGGCGCGGCGACGTCGTGCTGGTTAACGGGCGCCTTGGCGATCATGGCGCCGCCATTCTCGGCGCGCGCGGCGACATGGCGCTCGACACGCCGATCGAAAGCGATTGCGCGGCGCTGCACGAGCTTGTCGACGCGCTGCTTGCCGCGGCGCCCGGCATTCGAGCGATGCGCGACGCGACGCGGGGAGGCGTCGCCACGGTGCTCAACGAAATCGCGGAAGGCTCCGCGATTTCCATCGAGATCGACGAAGCGCGAACGCCGATCGGAGACGAGGTGCGAGGGTTTTGCGAGATTTTGGGGCTTGATCCGCTTTATCTCGCAAACGAGGGCAAGATCGTCATAATCTCGCCGCCAGAGCAGGCGGAGGCCGCGCTGACGGCGATGCGGGCGCACCCGTTCGGCGCGCGCGGCTGCGCGATCGGACGCATTACGGAAGGCGAACCGGGACGCGTGACAATGCGGACCGTGTTCGGTGGGCGGCGCATCGTCGATATGCTTGTGGGCGAGCAATTGCCGCGAATTTGCTGACGGAGAGTCGATCATGTGCGGACACTGCGGATGCGGAAGCGAAGCGAAAACGACGGCCCTGGATCTTCAGACCGGGAAGGAAATCGAGATGGAATCGCGAGACCACGATCATGGTCACGACCACGACCATCATCATGCTCACGAGCATGGGCGCGATCACGATCATAATCATGCGCGCGAGCATGAACACGGGCGCGAGCATGTGCATGCCGATGGGACCCGACATTCTCACCCACATCGCTCCGATGAAGCGCCCGGCGCGGACATGCTAACCCTCCAAACCCGCATTCTCGCCAAGAACGACGCGTTCGCGGACAAAAACCGCGCATGGTTCCGCGGGCGCGAAATTCTCGCGCTCAACCTCGTCAGTTCTCCCGGTTCGGGTAAGACGACCCTGCTTGAGCGCACCATCAAGGATTTAAAAGACGAATTTAAGCTGTTCGTGGTCGAGGGCGATCAGGCGACGGCGCGCGACGGCGAGCGCATACGCGCGGCGGGAGCGGCCGCCGTGCAGATCAACACCGGCTCCGGCTGCCACCTTGAAGCCGACATGTTGGGCCGCGCGCTCCAGCACTTGAAACCCTCCGCCGGCGCCATTGTCATGATCGAGAACGTTGGCAATCTTGTTTGTCCCGCCTTATTCGATCTTGGCGAGCGCTTTAAGGTCGTGATTTTCTCCGTCACCGAAGGCGAGGACAAGCCGCTGAAATATCCTACCATGTTCAGCGCCGCGTCGATAATGGTCTTGAACAAGATCGACCTGCTTCCTTACGTCGAATTCGATGTGGCGCGAGCCGTCGCCAACGCCAAACGGATCAATCCCGACATCGTCGTGCTGCGCCTTTCCGCAAGCACTGGCGAAGGACTCGAAGGCTGGTATGAATGGCTGCGAAAAGAAGTCGATGCGCTGCGGGATGCGGCCTTCGCCTAGCGCTCTTGCGGCTCCAATTCGATGCTGCGCACATTAAGCTCGCCGCCGCGCAGCAGCGTCTTGCGAAACGAGCCGCAGGAGCATGCGGTAAAGAGATCGGTCATCGGAAAATCCAGTCCGCAATCCTCGCATCGCGCCGTCGCGGGTATCTCGATGATATTGAGCCGCGCGCCTTCCGCGCAAGTTCCCTCGGTGACGAGTTCGAAGCTGAAAGCTATCGCGTCCGGCGCGACGCCCGACATGGCGCCAATTTCGATATTGACGCAGGCTATTCGCCGGCCACGCGCGGCTTCGTCGACGAGTGTCACGATCTCCTGAGCAATGGATAGTTCATGCATCGAGGCGTCGCCTATTGAAGGGGAGAGCCCCGCATCGCCTCGATCTCGGCCTGCGCTTCTCCAAGTTCGGTAAGGATTTCGAGGGTTTTTACGGCTTCGTCGTCGTCGATGCGGCTCATCGCGAAACCGACATGAATCAGCACCCATTCGCCAACGCATGACTCGAACGGATGATCGTCGTCGATGATGCAGGATACGTTGACCTGGCGCTTGACACCGCAAACATCGACCGTCGCGAGATGGTCTTCGCTGTTATCAACGCTGACGATG
>JBAWEN010000230.1:0-8332 GCA_049591215.1 Methylocystis sp.
CGCTGATGACCCGCCGCGCCGACATGGCCAAGGCCAGCCCCGGCGCCTTCCCTGGCCTCGGCATGGGCATGGCGCTGCCGACCGTCTCGACCAACACGCTCGCGGGCATGATCGAGGAGGTCGCCGCTCCGCCCTACGACGGCAAGGCCGATCTCCCCGCGCTGGCCGACAGTCTACAACTCGAAATCGACGATCTCTTCCCCGTCGCCGAAACCCTGCAACTGCTGCGCTTCGCCGAACTCGCGGAAGGCGACATCAAGCTCACGCCCGCCGGCAAGCGCTTCGCCGAGATGGACGTGGATCAGCGCAAGAAACTGTTCGGCGACCACCTGCTGTTCTATGTGCCCCTCGCGCAGCGCATTCGCAGAGTGCTGGACGAACGCCCCTCGCATCATGCGCCCGCGACCCGTTTTCGCGAAGAGCTTGAAGACTATATGAGCGAGGACTACGCCGAAACGACGCTGAAAAGCGTGACGACCTGGGGCCGCTACGGCGAGATTTTCGCCTATGACGAGGGCACGCAGTCGTTCAACCTGGAGAACCCGCAATAGCTGAGAAGTTGCGCGGCGCGGCGGTGGATGTAAGCTGGCGCGGCGAGGGAAAGAGGGTAAGCGATGGGCGTCCCATTCCTGGATCAAGGCCCGATGCGCATGGAGGAGTTCCACGCGTTCACCGATACGCGTCCCGACGAAGAGAAATGGGAATTGATCGACGGGGAGCCGCTTTTGAATCCAACGCCGAGCTATTTGCATCAAAAAATTGTTCGCAATCTCCTCGTGTTGCTCAACGAGGCGGCGCGCCAGTCGCGCGGCGGCTGGGAGGTTCTCCCCGGCCTCGGCGTGCGCCTGTCCGACACGAGCATGCCCGTTCCCGACGTGCTGATCCGGCCGGATAAATTCATCGACGGCAGAGATTGCGACGATATGATCGTCGCATTCGAAGTGCTGCCGCCCTCCACCGCCAAGCGCGATTTGCGCTGGAAGCGGACCGCCTATGCGAGCCTCCCGACCCTGAAACAATATGTGGTCGTGGCTCGGGACGCGGTCGATATCCTCGGCTTCGATCGCGAGGCCGGCGCCGGCGGTTTCGGCGAGCGAAGATTTACGCGCTGGGACGAAGAGCTCGACTTGCCGGCGATCGGCGTCCGCGCGCTCCTGTCCGAAATCTATCGCGGCCTTGGCTTGGCGGGGGCGTAGCCAGGGCAAAACTCAACCGCGCCGCCGCGCCAGCACTTCGTCATAGACGGCGAGCGTCTGCTCCACGTGACGGCTCAGCGTCGACGGCGCGCGCCAATAGGATTCATACGCCGCGCGTGACAGCCGCGCGACCAGCGCGTCGTCCTTCAGGCGCTCCAGCGCGCTCGCCAGCGAGCCGGCGTCGCCGCTCCTGAACCAAAGCCCCTCGACGCCGTCGGCGATCTGCTCGCGCGCGGCGCAAATGTCCGAGACGATCACCGGCGTCCCCATCGCCTTGGCCTCCAGCGCGGTGAGGCCGAGGCCCTCGTACCACAATGACGGAAACACCAGCGATCGCGCCGCGCGCATCGCCGCGCGGACGGCCGCCGGCTCAAGCCAGCCGAGCAGCCGCGCGCGTGGATATTGCGACCGCAGCCGCGGCGCGATCGGGCCGTCGCCGATAAACACCGGCGTGACGCCGGCCTCCCGCGCGGCTTCCGCGAACAGCAGCACGCCCTTTTCGGCCGACAGCCTTCCGACGAACAGCGTCTCGCCCGAGGCGGGATTTTCCTTCTGGCCGAGCGTTTCCGCCTCGACCGGATTGGACACGCGATGCGTCCTGGCGCCCTTCGGCAGATAGGGCGCCAGCAGTTCATGCTGCAAATCGGAGATCAGCAAGATATCCTCGAAGCACTCGGTCAGTCCGGCGCCTCGCGCGACCGCGAGACGGGTGTTGCGCCACAGCTTGAATAAATAGTTGCGCGAATCGCAATGCGTCGCCCAGCAGGCCGCGGACATCGGCTTCAGAGCGCAGACCTCGTTCTTTTGGAAATTGTAAAAGCCGCCATTCGGGCAGGCGAAGAAATATTCGTGCATCGTATAGACGGCGGGCAGCTTCGACGCCCGGATCGGCCTGGCGATCGACGGCGACAGCGCCTTGGCCCAGCCATGCGCGTGAACGATGGTGTTTTCGCGCGGCAGTCGGGCCAGCAGCTCGGCCAGAACAGCGACGGCCCTGGCGTTCCACATTCCCTGCACCGCGGCGGCGGCGCGCGAGGGATTGTCGAGAATGTCAGGTTGATCGAGGCAGATCGTCTCGACGCCGGCTTGCGCCAGGCGCGGATCGACGGGCCCGCAAGCGCAAAAGAAAATCGGCCTCGCGCCGGCCGCCGCGAGACCAAGCGCGCTTTCGATGGCGACCTTCGACTGGCCGCCGCTGAGGAAGCCGTGATCGACCAGCATGACCACGGTCGGCGATTGCATGCGTCGCGCCATCAAAGCTCCGCTGGGTTAAGCCTCACTGGCTCGGGCTTATTGTGAATCAGGCCCGTATTTTGGCGAAAGGATGGCTCAAGCGCCGAAAGGGGTTTGCAATCCCCAGATTCTCTCTGACGGACCCTAAATAAGCGAAAATGAAGCCCTTTTGCCTCGGGCAACGCCTCCGATCCCGGTCGCGCCGGGAGTGATGGACGCTTGTGTTTGGGTGCGATCTCGTGGATTGCGCGCACGGGCGGCCCCTGGCGCGATCCGCCGCCCGCGTTCGGCGAATGGAACACCGTGTTCAAACGCTTTTGCGATTGGGTGAAGGCCGACGCGCTCAAGCGAATGACGATCCCGACGTGGAAACGCCATGGTCGACGCCGCCATCGTCAAAGGTCCACCGCCACGGACAGGGCGCAAAGGCGGGACCTCGAGCCAGGCCATTTTAAGCTGGCGCAAGCGCGCTCACTGGCCCTTGACCTCCGGGAGAGCCTGGCTCGGACCAAAAATGACCTGCGAGGGATCGCGTTCGAAATTGTGCACGGCGCGGTCGAGCGTGTCGACGGCCTTGCGCGCGTCTATGGCGAGCTGTTCGTACTGGCGCAGCCCCGACTCCGAGAAGCGGTGGAGGTTGCTCGAGATACCGGCGACGTTGCCGGTTATGCTCTTGATCGTCTTGGGATCGAGCGCCTTGACCGTGCGCTCCGCGCTGGCGAGCAACTTGTCGAAGCGCTCGGCGACCGGCTTCAAGGAATGGGCCGTATCAGCCGCGTCGCGGATGAAATTTCCTGTCGCGCCGCTGTTGTCGGCGAGCGTCTTGGTGAAAGTCTCCATATTCTTGAGCGAGGCGGTCAGCGTGGTCGAATTGTCGTCAAGCAGCTTGTCGAATTTGTCCATGACGTCGCCTGCCTTGGTCGAGAGGCGCTGGACGTTTTCGAGCAGGTTCTGGATTTCCGAATGTTCGGCCGTGATGCGCGGATAGGCTTCGCCATTTTGCGCCTCTATATCGGGCGCGCCGGGCGTGCCGCCGACCAGCGACACGACCGCCACGCCCGTGAAGGTCTTCTGTTCAACTCTGGCGCGGGTGTTGGACTTCACCGGAGTTCTCTTGTCGACGGCGATGAGCACCTTGACCTGGCCCGGATCGGTCGGGTCGATCTCCATGCTGGTGACGCTGCCGACCTTAAGCCCGTTGAATTGCACGACGCTTCCGGGCGTCAAACCGTCCACCGAGCCGCGCACGATGAGTTCGTATGTCTGATATTGCGCCGTTTTTCCGGACCCGGAGAACCAGAAAACGAAAGAAAACGCCGCAAGCACGACCGCGAGCGTGAAGGCGCCGATCAGCGCGAAATTGGCGCGGGTTTCCATGTTTCGTCCTTATGCGGGCTCGCGCCCTCCCATGCGGCGACCGAGAGAACCGATCAGCCGGCTGCCGCGAGTTCCGTGAAAATAAGCGCGCAGCCAAGGCTCGTCGGAGGCCAGCATATCCTGCATGGAGCCGGCGCCGATGACTTTCCCCCCGGCCAGGGCGGCGACGCGATCGCAGATCGAGTATAGGCTGTCGAGATCGTGCGTCACCATGAATACGGTCAGATCCAGCGTCTTTTGCAGCGTGCCGATCAATTCGTCGAACTCGGCGGCGCCGATTGGATCGAGACCCGAGGTCGGCTCGTCGAGAAACAGCAGTTCCGGATCGAGCGCGAGGGCTCTCGCCAGCGCCGCCCGCTTGATCATGCCGCCAGACAATTCCGCCGGAAGTTTGTCCGCGGCGTCGGGCGGCAAGCCCACGAGGTCCAGCTTCAGCATGGCGAGGTCGTCCATGAACCGTTGAGAAATATCGCGATTTTCGCGCATCGGCATCTGGATGTTCTGCCGCACCGTGAGACTGGAGAACAGGGCGCCGTTCTGGAACAGCACGCCCCAGCGCTGTTCGAGCGCGCGCAACTCGCGCGGCGGAAGCGCGTCGCGGTCCTGGCCAAACAGCCGTATCACGCCCGCGCGCTTGCGCAAAAGCCCAAGGATGGCGCGCATCAGCACCGATTTTCCCTGGCCGGAGCCGCCGACAAAGCCCAGAACTTCGCCGCGGAACACGTCGAGATCGAGCCCGTCCATGACCCTGTTCCCGCCGAACTGCACCACGAGGCCGCGCACGCTGATCACGATCTCTTTGGTCAAGGTCGAGACCGGTCGCGGCGCGGCGTTGGCTTGGTCGCTCATCATACCCCGGGCGCTAATAGTGGATCGTCGCGAAAAACATCGCGAACAGGCCATCGAGAATGATGACCATGAAAATGCTTTTCACGACCGCGGCGGTCACCTGGCGTCCCAGCGATTCGGCGGAACCTAATGTCGCCAGCCCGTCTTCCGTCGAGATAAGGCCGATCACCAGCGCCATGAAGGGACCCTTGACCAGCCCAACCAGGAAAGTGTTCACGCCGATCGCGTCTCTCAACAGGACCAGAAATGAGGTTGGGTTGATGTCGGCATAGCCCCAGCAGACAAGCAGGCCGCCAAACAGCGCCGACATGTCGGCGATGAAGGTCAGCAGCGGCACGGCGACCATTAGCGCCAGCACGCGCGGAACCACCAAGACCTCGATTGGCGACATGCCCATGACGCGCAGCGCGTCGATCTCCTCGCGCATCTTCATCGAGCCGATTTCGGCGGTTATCGCCGATCCCGAACGGCCGGCGACCATGATCGAGGTCAGCAGCACGCCCAATTCTCGTAGCACCAAAATGCCGATAAGATCGACCGCATAAACGGTCGCGCCGAATCGCTCCAATTGGAAAATGCCCTGTTGAGCGACGATGGCGCCGACCGCGAGATTGATCAGCGCGATGATCGGAATGCTGCGAAAGCCGAACATTTCGATCTGGTAGACGAGCGACGTCCCCCGAAATAAATCTGGCCGCCGCAGGATGTGGACGATCGCGGTGATGAATTCACCGAGAAAACCGATGCCGCGATAATATTCGCTCAACGCGTTGACGACGGACGATCCGAGATCCGCCAACAGATCGACGAATAGATTCGTGGGTTTGGCGCGAGGCGGCGGCGCTATCTCGATCGCCGTCTCCTTGATGAGCATCTGGTGTTCTGGCCGCGCATTCTCGAACGAGGCCGGGGCGCCGGCGCGAATCAACTCGTTCCGGGCGCGATTGAGCGCGAGCGCCCCGGCGGTGTCGAGATTGGCGATCGCGCCCATATCGATGACAACGGCGCCCGCGCCGCGCCCTTGCGAGACGATCTCTTCGGCCTTCCGCTCAAGTGTTCTGGCCGCGCGCAAAATCCAGCCGCCGGTCAGGGCGATGCGCCTGACGCCCGCGCTCTCGCGACGGGTCAGTTCGGGCGGGTCAGCCTCGATCTCTGTCGCCATGACGCCCCGTCGCGGTTCGTTTTCGGGCAATCGCGGGCGCCGGTCTCGCCAAGAATCGCGGCGCTAGAGCAAGTTCCGCGAAAGTTGATGGACCTTTGCGATTAGCACTTGCTCCGGCTTTCTGATTTTGCGCGATCCTGTCCTTTGAACGATTCCGTTCGAACGATAAGCGCGCGGCGCCAAAAAGCCTGCGAATCGTCTTATATTCGCCGGTGGCCAATGTCGAGCGCGTTGGTTTGAAACACCTGCGGCGACGCTGATATTTTGGAGACCTCATGCCCTCCCAGCTGACCGTGGCCGTCGAGGCCTTTCCGATCGAAGGGCGCTTCGTGATCGCGCGCGGCGCCAAAACACAGGCGCTGGTCGTGACCGCGACCCTGCGCGCCGGCGACGCCGTGGGACGGGGTGAATGCGTGCCCTACGCCCGTTATGGCGAGAGCGCCGACAGCGTCGTGGCCGCGATGGAGCGCGCGCGCGTCCACATCGAGGCCGGGGCTGATCGCGCCGCGCTGCAAAACCTGCTTCCGGCGGGCGCTGCGCGCAACGCGCTGGATTGCGCCTTATGGGATTTGGAGGCCAAGACTCGGGGCGTCGCGGCGCATCGAGGAGCCGGCTTCCTCGCGCTCGCGCCCCTGACCACCGCCTTCACCCTCTCGGTCGGGACGCCCGACGAAATGCGAGCGGCGGCGGCGCGCGCCGCGCATCGACCTTTGTTGAAGGTCAAGCTCGCGGGTGAGGGCGACCCCGAGCGGCTGCTGGCCGTTCGCGCCGGCGCGCCGCGCGCGACGCTGATCGTCGACGCCAACGAAGCCTGGCGCGAGGAAAATCTCCTCGCCAATATCGAGGCGTGCGCCAGGGTCGGCGTCGCGCTGATCGAACAGCCGCTGCCGGCCGGGGCCGACGAAATTCTGGGCCGGATCGAGCGCCGGGTGAAAATCTGCGCCGACGAGAGCGCCCACGACCGCGCCGGGCTGGCGGCGTTGCGCGGCCGCTACGACGCGGTCAACATCAAGCTGGACAAGACCGGCGGTCTGACCGAGGCGCTGGCGATGGCCGCGCAAGCGCGCGAACTCGGCTTCGCGATCATGGCCGGCTGCATGGTCGGCACTTCCCTGAGCATGGCGCCGGCGGTTCTGATCGGGCAATCCGCCGCCTATGTCGACCTCGACGGGCCGCTGCTGCTGGCGCGGGACCGCGAGCCTGGCCTTCGTTACGAGGGTTCGACGCTGCATCCGCCCGAGGCGGAGCTGTGGGGCTAGTAACGTGTCAAAGACCCTTTTCGACTTCCAGATTCGCGCCGAGCCAGCCCAGGATGCCGCCGCCGAAATGCGTGTCGACGTCGCGGCGGCCGGCGAGACGCGCCTGCTCCATCGCGGTGACCGAGCGGCGCCCCGAGCGGCAGTAGACCACCACCTTCTTGCCCGCCGGCGCGACCGGCAGCTTGGCGGGATCGAACTTCGAAAGCGGATTGAACAGCGAGCCCTTGATATGGCCCGCCGCGTATTCCTCCGCTTCGCGCACGTCCACGAGCAGGATGGAGCCGTCGTCGAGGCCCTTTTTGAGATCCTCGAGGCTGATGTCGTGATAGGCGAAGGAGCTCATGCGGCTGTCCTTTAATTGAGACGTCGCGATATTTCACAAAATCGTCGCGGAGTCGAGACAGGAGCGGCCCATCGCGATAAATCGCGGCTCAAGACGATGGCGCCGCCGCGGCTTCGGCCTTGCGGCGGATCGCCGCCAGCATTCGCCGGCGGATCAATCCGCTGGCGCCGCGGATCAGCAGCCAATAGGGCGTGAACGCCGCCAGACTGGCCCGGTCCGGGCAATATACCCGCGTTTGCGTGATAAGCCGGACGCCGCCCGCGCCGTCTGGGTTGGCGGAGAAGCTCATCACTAGGCGGGCGACGCCGCCTTGCCCGAAGGCCAGAAACTCTTGCGCGTCGGCGATCGGCAACAGGCCGAAGCTTGGTCGCCAGAAACGGCCGACGAGACCAAGAATCAACGAGGTTTCGTCGCGCGCGAGGAGCGTGAAGTTCTTTATGCCGAAACGCGGCTCATCTTTAAGCGCGCCGGGAAGGCCAAGCGCTCCGGCGATGCGCGCGGGAAGTTCGCGCAACGTCAGCAGCGCTCGCACCAAAGCGTCGTCCCGATCCTCGAGAGTCGCCGCAGCGTCGAGGACAGGCTTGGGCGGCGCCGCCACCGATCCTTCATGGCTTTCGAAAAATTGATACGGCGGCAGAAAATCATCCGGCGTCGCCATGCGAGGCCCTCCAGAACTACTCCGCCGCCGCGCGCAACTGCTCCCGCGCGCGCTCGCGCAGATCGTCGATCGGAACGAGCCGGCCCGCGTCCTCGTAATGCCAGAAGGACCAGCCGTTGCAGGCTGGCAGCCCCTGCACCAAGGCCCCGGTCTTGTGGATCGAGCCGACGATGCCGCCGATCGCCAGCGCGCCATCCGCCCGCACGAGCGCGCTGTGGCGCCGCTTGGCGTCCGCGAGCTTCGCGCCGGGCGCGA
>JBAWEN010000231.1:0-12158 GCA_049591215.1 Methylocystis sp.
CTCGGCGACGCCGAAAAAATGCCGCCGGCCGGCGCGCCGCTGGCGCTGATCATCGCGCCGACGCGCGAACTCGCCATGCAGGTGCAGCGCGAGCTGGAGTGGCTCTACCAATACGCCGGCGCGCGCATCGTTTCATGCGTTGGCGGCATGGACAGCCGGCTGGAGCGGCGCAGGCTGAGCGAGGGCGCGCATATCGTCGTCGGCACGCCGGGGCGGCTGCGCGACCATATCGAACGCGGCGGACTTCCGACCACCTCGCTCCGGGTCGTCGTGCTCGACGAAGCCGACGAGATGCTGGATCTGGGCTTTCGCGAGGATCTCGAATTCATTCTGGAGACGACGCCAAAAGAGCGGCGCACGCTGTTGTTCTCGGCCACCATGCCCAAGGGCATCGCCAATCTGGCCAAGCGTTACCAGCACGACGCGCTGCGCGTCGAAGTCACGGGCGGCGCGCGCGGACACGCCGACATCGAATATCGCGTCATTCGCGTGGCGCCCAAGGAGATCGAGCACGCTGTCGTCAATCTGCTGCGCTTCGTCGAGGCGCCGACGGCGATCGTGTTCTGCAACACCCGCGAGGCCGTGCGCCATTTGCAGGCGATACTGCTGGAGCGGGGTTTTTCGGCGGTGCTGCTGTCGGGCGAATTGAGCCAGCATGAGCGCAACCAGTCGATGCAGGCTCTGCGCGACGGACGGGCCAAGGTTTGCGTCGCCACCGATGTCGCCGCGCGCGGCATCGACCTGCCCAATCTCGGCCTCGTCATCCACGCCGAATTGCCCAATGACGCGGAGACGCTGCAACATCGCAGCGGGCGCACGGGACGAGCGGGACGCAAGGGGGTCAGCGCCTTGCTGGCGCCGCCGGCGCGTCACCGACGCGCGGAGATGCTGCTGCGCGACGCGGGCGTCCATGCCCGCTGGAGCGGGCCGCCCACGGCGGAGGAGATCGCCAGGCTCGATCAGCAGCGGCTGTTGCAAGACCCGCTCTTGACCGAGGAGCCCTCGCCGGAAGAATTGGAATTGGCCCGGCTGCTGCTTGCCGAGCGCGCGCCCGAACAACTCGCCGCCGCGCTGGTCAAGCTCTATCGCTCGCGTCTGCCGGCGCTGGAGGAAGTCGTCGATCCCGGAACCGGGCCGAGCCCGCGCGAATCGCGCGAAAAGCCCGGGCGCGGCGCGCGCGAACCTCGCGAAAAATCCGAACGCGGCGCGCCCGCGCGCATCCCCAAGACCGCCGCCGCGCGTTTTCCGGAAGGGGCGGCGTGGTTTCGGCTCGACATCGGCCGCGCCAAGAACGCCGACCCCAAATGGCTGCTGCCGATGCTGTGCCGCAAGGGCGACATCACCAAGCAGGACATCGGGGTGATCCGCATCTTCGACAAGGAGACGCAGTTCGAGGTGTCGGAGGCGGCCGCGGCGCGCTTCGCCGCCAACATGCGCCGCCCTGGCGGCGAGCCGGTGCGGGTCGAGCGGATGGACGAGGGGCAGGGGGAACGAGTCCCCGCGCACGACGCCGACCCGAAGCCGAAACGCCGCCCGAAGTCCGATAAATCGCGCGCTTGAACTGACCAATCTGAGCAAACCGAACCGGCGAGCCCAAAAACTCGCGGTTCGGGGCGCGTGCTCGGCGCTTCGGGTCAGTCCGCCTTGCTTTGCCGCGGCGGCGCGTTCTCGGCGAGTTCCTCGCGCTTGCGGAAGCGCAGGACGGAACCCGGAGCCCGGTTGCGCGAATTGATTCGGATGCGGCCCGTGCCGGTCAGCACGTAATGGCCGCGGTTGTCATCCCAGCGCATCAGATCGGCCTGAATGGCCGTTTGGCGCAACACCATGGTCATGGGATCCTGCACATGAGCCGGGGCGACGTCGCCATGGACGTCGACCTTGCGCAGCGCTTCGACCAGTTTGGTTTCGTGAGTGTCGGTCATCTTGCTCCGAACATGGCGCCAAACGGCGTCGCCCGCAAGGTCCTTGCAGCGCGGCGCCCGCGAGTGGGCGAACGCCGCGCTGACGCTCATCCTAGGCGGTCAGCGCTCTCTTCGCCGCCAGCCGGCGACCTCGGCCTCGATTTGCTCGCCGGTCGCGAAGTTTCGCCAACTGTCGCCCACCCGGCGGCAAGGGAAGGGCAGGACATAGGTTCCGTTGTGATCCAGGCAAAGCAATTCCACCGCCGCTTCGTCGTTCGGCAGGCGGTCGGCGATGAATTCGGCGATTCTTTCGTTTAGGGAAGTCAATTTTGTAGCCCGCTGTTGGAGGGGCCGGTCGGCGCCCGCGCGGTTGCTTTCACCGCCAGACCAACACTGGCGCCGAAAAGAGTCCGAAGGATGACGCGATCATTGTCGAGCTTTGGCCCGGCGCCTGGCCGATGCACAAAAATAGGGCGCGGATCGGTGTTTCGACACTGACCCGCGCCCCAGTGGGTCGACACCAATTGTCTGATACTTGGGGATGCGGCGGGCCAAACGCAAGCACGTCCATGCCGTCACTTCCTCAAGAACGGCGCCATTCCCGCGCGAGCGAGCGCGTCGGCTCGCTCGTTCATTTCGTCGCCGGCGTGGCCCCTGACCCAATGCCAGGCGACATCGTGCCGCTCGGAGGCTTCTTCGAGCTGGCGCCAAAGCTCCACGTTCTTGACGGGCTTTCTGTCGGCGGTTTTCCATCCGCGCGCCTTCCATCCGGCGAGCCACTGAGTCACGCCATTGCGCACATATTGCGAATCGGTGTGGAGATCGACCGCGCAAGGGCGGGTCAACGCGTCCAGCGCGACGATAGCGGCCATCAGCTCCATGCGGTTGTTGGTCGTCGCGGGCTCGCCGCCCGAGAGTTCCTTCTCGCGCTCGCCAAATTGCAGGATCGCGCCGTAGCCGCCCGGTCCCGGATTGCCCGAACAGGCGCCGTCGGTCCAAATTTTCACGCGCCCGGTCATGGCTCGTCCTTTAAGACGGGCGTCCTTAAGGACGCCCTAAGGATCGACGCCATAATCCCGCGCGTCGGCGATTGACTGATGAAAGCGCAGCTTGGTTAGATATTCGCGCGGGTCTTTCGGGCGCACCAGGGCGCCGGGCGGCACGTTCAGCGCGTCGACGAAGCGGGTGAGCAGGAAGCGAAGCGCGGCGCCGCGCGCGAGCAGCGGAAAGACCGCGAGCTCCCGGGTGCTCAACGGACGCACGCGGCGATAGCCGTCGATCAAGGCGCGGCCCTTGCCTTCGTCGTAGGCGCCGACGCCGTCGAAGCACCAGGCGTTGAACGAAATCGCGAGGTCGTAGGCGAAGGCGTCGTCGCAGGCGAAATAAAAGTCGATCAACCCCGAGAGGCGGCCGCCCAGAAACAGCACATTGTCGGGAAAAAGATCGGCGTGGATGACGCCGGAAGGCAGATCCGTCGGCCAGTCCCGTTCGAGCAGATCGAGTTCCTCCGCGATCAGACGCCGCAACCCCGGTTCGATCTCGTCGGCGCGGGCGGCCTGTGGCTCGAATAGCTTGCGCCAGCCGCCCACGGAGAGCGAGTTCTCGCGGGCAAGCCCGAAGCCCGCGCCGGCGAGATGCAGCCGCGCCAGCGCTTCGCCGAGCGCGGAGCAATGCGCGGCGTCGGGATGGTGGATGGAATAGCCGTCGAGAAAGGTGACGATCGCCGCCGGGCGGCCGGCGAGTCGGCCGAGAGCGGTCCCGGCGTGGTTTCGGACCGGCAGCGGACAGGTCACCCCCGCCGCCGCGAGATGCTCCATAAGGCCAAGAAAAAACGGAAGGTCAGCTTCGGCGACGCGCTTTTCGTAAAGCGTGAGGATAAAGCTCCCGGCGTCCACATGCAGATAGAAATTGGAGTTTTCGACGCCCTCCGCGATGCCCTTGCAGGACAAGAGGCCGCCGAGATCGTAGTGGCCGAGGAAGGCGATCAGATCCTCGTCGTCGACGTCCGTATATACGGCCATGGCCTTCGCTTGGTTTCGAGCGGTCGGGAGTGGGCGGCGTCAGGTGATCGCCCGCAACTCCTTGGGCAAGGGGAATGACACGTTTTCGTCGGCGGCGGAGACGCTTTCGACATGGATCTCGAAACGCTCCGCGAAGGCCTCCATGATTTCCTCGACCAGCACTTCGGGAGCGGAGGCGCCCGCCGAAATGCCGAGCGAAGAGACTTTCGAGAAAATGTTCCAGTCGATGTCGCCGCGCGCCTGTACGAGCTGGGCCGGCGCGCCGCAGCGTTCCGCGACCTCTCGCAGCCGCTGCGAATTCGAGGAATTGGGCGAGCCGACGACGATCATCGCATCGACAAGCGGCGCCACCTTTTTAACGGCCGACTGCCGATTGGTGGTGGCGTAGCAGATGTCTTCCTTATGCGGGCCGACGATCGTCGGGAAGCGTCGTGTCAGGGCCTCGATGACTTCCTGCGAATCGTCGAGCGAGAGCGTCGTCTGGGTCGCATAGGCGAGGTTGGTCTGGTCGTCGAGCCGCAGATTATCGACATCCGCCACCGATTCGACCAGAATGACGGCGCCCTCGGGCAGTTGCCCCATGGTGCCGACGACCTCGGGATGGCCAGCGTGACCGATTAGCAAAACGCGTCGTCCGCGGCGATGATGAATCTCGGCTTCGCGATGCACCTTCGTGACCAAGGGACAGGTCGCGTCTATGGCGAGAAGATCGCGCTTCCCGGCGTCGGCGGAAACGGATTTGGCGACGCCATGGGCCGAGAAAATCACCGGCGCCTTGGTGTCGGGAATCTCGGCCAGTTCTTCGACGAAAACCGCGCCCTTGGCCTTGAGCATCTCGACGACGTAGCGGTTGTGAACGATCTCATGCCGCACGTAAACGGGCGCCCCGAAAATCGCCAGCGCGCGCTCCACGGCGTCGATGGCGCGCTCGACCCCGGCGCAAAAGCCGCGCGGCGAACAAAGAAGAATTTTGAGCGGCGGTTTCTCGCGCCGAGGCTGCATATTCATTTTCGCGCCTTCCGCAAGGAGGTACATTGTCCGCGACCGAAGGCCGACGAGCGGCCATTTCGAAAAAGCGCTGCATGCGCCCATTGGCGCGAACTGATGTAGCGCCGGGGCGAAGGTGTCAAGCCGGTGCGGTTTGGCGGCGCCGCGAAGGCTGGCGCCAAAGGCGAGGGCCGCCCACGATAATGGCTCTAACCATATATTATAAAGTCCTTTCATCGAATAGGGCGGCCGCGATAATTATCCACGTATTTTTGAGCGTATAAATTTGTTTCGATTAACCAAAGGAGTCATCTGGACGCTTCTCTGGGCGCTTCGCGGCGCCGCGCCGCGCGCGAGTTGTCCTTAGTTAAGCAGCATTTATCCTTTGTCGACAATTTAAATGTCTGCAATGAAGGGAGTTTTAAAGAACACATGCGACGGTGCGTGGATCGAAATCCATACGGCGCCGGAGAACTCCCCGTGCAAAAGTTTTGTCGCAAACTCAAGGCGTTCGAAGCCGACACGCGCGGAAACGTGACGATCCTGAGCGGGTTGGCGATTACAATGTTGCTGGCCTTCGCCTCGCTGGGCGCCGAATATGGCGCGGGATTGCTATTGCAATCCGAGAATCAGCGGATCGCCGACTCCGCCGCCTTCATCGCCGCCACTTATTGCGCCAATAAAAGCCAGTGCTCCACCAGCACGACGCTGAGCACCGCGACGGCGATCGCGCAAAACATCGGCGCGCTCAACGGAATCCCCGCCGCGGACGTGACGCCCGCCATCGTCACCTCGCCCAGCGGCGCGACGGGCGCCGAAGCGTTGCAGATCCAGGTCAGCACCACGAAGTTTTTGATGATCACCCCGATCGAAGGCGCGCCCAACTTTCTCTCGTTGACGGCGCTATCCTACGGCCAGATCGGCGCGACCGCGTCCGCCGCCGCGTGCGTCATCGGACTCAGCGCCTCGGGCGGCAACGCCTATTCGGGCGCCGGGGGCATCGCGTTCAGCGGCGGCGCCAGTCTCAGCGCGCCCAATTGCGGCGTCGCGACCAATAACACGATCACGGCGGCGAATTGCGGCGGCCCATGGTTGACCGCCAAGACCTTGAGTTACAACACGACCGCGCCCACGCCCACCTCGCCCGTCGGCGGAGGCAATTGCGGCTCCGCCTGGATGAACCCCACGAGCGCGACCAAGGCGGCGGTCACCGATCCGCTCGCGAGCCTCAGCGGCGTCACCACGGCGCAAGCGCGCGTGGCGACCGCCCAGGCGCTGACGGCGCCCTCCGCGCCCTCGGTGACGGTGACGGCGGCGTCCGGCGGGACGACGTTTCCCATCTCCGGCCTCGGCTGGTCTTCAACGACTCCGGTTTCGTCGGGAGGCTGCACGGCCACGTGGAACAGCGGCGCGAGCATGTGGTCCGTCGTCTGCACGTCGGCCACGCCCATCGTGTACAATGTCAATTCGGCGATCGTTAACGGCCCAGGCATGAGTCTCAGCATGGCCAGCGGTTCGGCCGCCGCCACTTTCAATTTTAATGTGGCCCTCAATATGGGCTACGTAACTTCGAGTTTCGGACCCGCCACCTATAACTTCATGCAGCCCGTGACCCTATCGGGAACGACCGCATTCGGCGTGGTGTCCGCGAGTTCCGGCAACAACTCTTTCGGCGCCGGAACCTATAATTTCGCTTCAACGCTGACCACCAGCTCGGGCACCGCCGTTTTCGGCCCCGGAAACTTTAATGTTGTCGGAGCCGTAAGTCTGAGCGACAGCGTCAACATCTTCAACGCCTCGACCGCCTTGGCCAGCGGCCCCAGCATCGCCACGACGACTCTTGGCACAGCAAGCTATACCTATGATTTTGCCAAAGGCCTGACCACCGGCGGCGGAGTCGTGACCGCGTTCGGCGCCGGAATCTTCAACTTCGGCTCGACCGGCGCCACCTGCAATGGCGAGGGCGCTTTCTCGATCTGCAACGGCGGCGGCTCGACGCTGGAGATGGGCTCGGCAAGCTCGTTGACGTCGTCGAGCACCTTCACGCTGTCCAACGGCGTTTACACCTCCGGCGGCACGACGGTGCTCATGGGGCTCCAGGGGACTTCCTCGCCCGCCAACAGCAACAGCTTCAATATTGGCCCTGGGACCGACGGCAACGCGCTCTTTCTGACCGGCGGCGCGATTGTCACGCTCGCCGACACGGAGGACGGCACAGGCGTTTTCCAACTCACCGGCAATGTCAATTCCGCGGGCGGCGGCTGCACCACGATCAGCGCCGCGACGCAGCACGACATCAAGGGCTCCTTCAACGTTTCCGGCGGGACCATGCTCGGCGCCGGCGTCTATACCTTGACCGGCTATTTCGCCGCCGGCGCGACGAGCGGTGGCAACGTCACCTGCAACGGGACGTCGGTCGGCGTGTCCGCAAGCGGCGTCACAATCGTTTACGACGGGGCTTACCCCGGCACGTTCAGCGCCTCCAGCCCAACCTGCGCGGGCGCGGGATTCTGCCTTGGGGCCGGCTTTAGCAACGTCACTCTCACGGCTCCGACCAGCGGCACATATCAACAACTCGTCGTTGTCGGCCCCGCGATCGCCAGCGGCGTCACCGCCGGAACGCTTCTCACCGCGGGCTCAGGCGCGACGCTTTCCGGCGCGTTCTATACGCCAAATGGCCAAATCTACATGAACGGCGGGGCGAGCGCGGTGTCAGGTGGATGCCTGGAAGTTATCGGCTCGATCATTCAGGTCACGCAAGGGGCCAGCGCCGCCACCGCCTGCTCCGCCCTGAACGGGAGCACGGGCACATCTTCTGCTATCCCCGCGGGCATCGTCCAATAATCGCGTCGAGGATCGTCCAACTACGGTCGATCCTCGACCCCGCGATCACGGGCAACCAAACCTTAACTTCATTCAGGCAATCCTGTCTCGAACGAGATGCGGGCATGACGAATTTACCTCGACCATCGAAGCGACCGCGCGTGGGATGGGGCGGCTGGCGGAGCGATCGGCGCGGAAGCGCTTTCATCGAGTTCGGCCTGCTCATGCCGATTTACCTCCTGGTGATCGGCGCCGTCATCGACATCGGTCGCGCGATCAGCATGGAGTTCAATCTGTCGAACGGCGTTTCCGCCGCCGCCAATTTCGCCCTGAACCAGGCGGCGTCGGCGCCTCTTACGTCGAGCAACGCGCAGACTTGGGCCAACAATCTCGCCAACATCGTCGCCTCGAGCTACTCCACGGGTTGGGCGAACGCGTCCGTCGTTGTCAATAACAGCCTGACGGCTTCGATCACCAACGGCGGCGCCATATCCACAACCGGCAGCGCGACGAACGCCAACAGCTTTTATTGCCCCACGGGCAGCGTCAAGGTCGGCGTCACCTGGGGAAGCTCCTACGCGAGCGCCGGCCAGTCGTGCTCGACCGGCGGTCCTCTGTCCGGCCAATACATCGTGCTCAGCGCGACAAAATCCTTCACCGCGCTGATCCTGCCGTCCAGCATAATGTCCAACTCGTTCACCGTCTCAGCCGTCGTGCAGGTGCAATGATCCGCGAACTCCTCGCGCGCTTCAAATGCGACACGCGCGGCGTCGCGGCGATCGAGTTCGCCATCGTCATCGTGCCGCTGCTGCTGTTCATGCTCGGCATCGTTGAGTTCTCGCGGGCCTATTGGGCGAAGGAAGCGCTGCAGCAAACCGCGGTCAACACCGCGCGCTGCATGGGTCTTGGGCTCTCCACCTCCGGCTGCACCTCGACCTCCGGGGGCCAAGCTTATGCGGTCAGCGTCGGAAACACCTGGGGATTGACCATTCCAACTTCAAACGTGACCATCACCACCGCGACAACCTGCGGCGGCGTTTCCGGATTTGTGACGGTGCACATCACCTACACGTTCAACACCGTTGTCCCCGGTCTGATCGCCGGCCTTTTTGGCGACACTTTGTACGCCTCGGCCTGCTTTCCAAGCGGCAATTTTTAAGGTTTGCAATCCGCGGCGCGCGAAACGGACTAGCCTCTTGGGCTGGGCTTGGCGACACTTTATGATAGCGCACGCCCGGGTTGGAGAAGTCATGCGCGTCAAATCGCTTTATCGCTATCCTGTCAAAGGCTTGTCACCCGAACCGCTCGAATGCGCGCTCCTGATCAAGGACGGATATTTTCCGGGCGACCGGCTGTTCGCGCTGGAGAACGGCCCTTCGGGATTCGACCCGGAGGCGCCGGTGCATCAACCCAAGATCAAGTTCTTGATGCTGATGCGAAACGCCGCGCTCGCGAGCCTCTCGACGCGCTTCGACGCGAAAACGCGCGTTCTGACGGTAGAAGGCGCGGATGGCGCGCGCGCGCGCGGCAATCTCGACGCGCCCGAGGGGAGGGCGGCGATCGAAGCCTTCATGACGGCGTTTCTGGGCGAGGAGATTCGCGGTCCCGTAAGAATGCTCGAGGCTCCGGAAAACTTTCGCTTCACGGATTCGAAGTCCGGATTCGTATCCCTGCTCAATCTCGCCAGCGTCGCGGCGATCGAGAAGGCGCAGGGCGCCCGTGTCGACCCGTTGCGCTTCCGCGCCAACATTTATCTGGAAGGCATGGAGCCTTGGGAGGAGACCGCGCTTGTTGGAAAAACGCTATGCCTTGGCGGCGCCCGGCTGGAAATCCTCAAAATGACGGACCGTTGCGCCGCGACCGGCGTCCAGCCCGGCGCCGGCCAGCGCGACATGGACCTCGTGCAAACGCTGCGCGAAAATTTCGGCCATGTCGATTGCGGCGTCTATGCGCGCGTCGTGGAAAGCGGCCGGATCGCGCTTGGCGACGCGGCCGCTTAAGCGTCGATTCAGTCCCCGAGCGGAAGTTCGCCCGGCGGGGGCAAGCCGCCCTTGTCGTTCTCGCGGGGCTCGTCGCCGGCCGGACGCGGCCTGCGCCGCCGACGCGAGGCGAGGTTGAATCCCGCGCCCTCCTGGTCCTGGTCCGGCGCCTGATGCTGCGCCGCCGCTGGCGCTTCGACGTCTAGCGGTCCAGGTCTTGGGGAGACGGCGATCGCCGGAGGCGCGGTGATGAAAGCGGGCAATCCCACGGGGGTGGCGATCTCGGGACCCGATGGTTGTTCACCAGTGGAAGCCGGCTCGACCCGCGGCTGGAATCTATTGCGATCGCGGTTGCGATCGTACCCCATGCGAGGACCGCGCTCGCCCGTCTCGCCGGCGCGCTCGACATTGTGGTCGTGCGCGCGATCCTGGCCTCGGTCCGATCCACCGCGATCCTGGTTGCGGTCGGGACGTCCGCGGAACGGCGGCCGCTCCGGGCGATTCGGACGTTCATGGCGCGGTTGCTCGGAGAAGGGCCGTTCTTCGAACGGCTGCGGCTGCGCGAAATGCGGCTGCACTTGCGGCTGCGGACCCGAATAGGCCGGCGGGGCCTGAAAAGCGGGCGGCGCGGGGGGCAGGCGCTCGGCCAGCGGCGCGAAGCGGTCGGGAATCCCCGTGAAATCGTCGTCGTCGTCCTCGATGTCGTTCTCCGCCTCGAAGGACTGGCGGCCGTAAGCGTTCGTGCTCTGCTGCTGCGCCGCAGCGATCAGCCTGAAATAATGCTCGGCGTGCTGCAGCAGATTTTCCGCCATGACAATATCGCCGGAGGTTTGCGCGTCGCGGGCGAGTTGTAGATATTTTTCGGCGACATGTTGCGCGGTGCCGCGAATCTTGACGTCGGGACCATTTGATTCAAATGAGCGCGTCAACGGATTGGGACCCTTGCGTCCGTTGTTGTTGTTGCGCCCGCGCAAGCGCTTGTTTTGACCTGGTCTCATTGACAATCCCCGATGATCCTTTTTGAAGTCGCGAGCGGGTCGCGCCCTGTTCTCGCCTGTGTGTGATCGCGACGCGCGTGAAGGCTTTTCCAACTTCCGGCGCTTTTCGAAGCGGCGTTTGTATCGAGCGGCGCTTTTGCCTTGAGCGGCGGCCTTTCGGGCCGCGGCGGCGGCATTGCCGCCCATTGCACGACAAACGCCGCCGCGCCGTCGCCGGTTTTTGCTTGCGCTCTCGCCTTCTAGCGTTTCACGAGCCGGCCGTCCGGCCGGATTCCATTGCAGCGAAAATTCCCGCTAAGTTCGACGTTTCCTGTCGAACGCCCAATCGTGGCGACAAAACACTAGCCCGCCAAAACCCGATCATCGGTTGATCCGTTCGTTCGCCGTCCGATCGACCGTCTCTGAGTCCGGCGAGGCGTCGGCTTCGGCGACTGGAAGCGGTAGGCGCGAGAAAGTCACGACACTTGGTCATCCGTCGCGGGACATCGACGCCGCACTCGGCCACCGCGAAATCATTCCGACAAGAACGCTGCAATCCAGGCAATAAGCGGGACCAGCAAAACTCATCGGCTGTCATCCTCTATACAAGACACTTGTGTTCTCGCCAAGGCCGGCTCGACGCGCGGCGACAAAAAAAGCGAGACTGTAGCTAATTTGTCACGCTCTCGGCCCCCGTGCTCGCGCCGCGACCGCCCTCTCATGCCCTCCGAAATCGCGCTCCACGCCGGCGATTTCAAGCCCGGCGATCTCAAGAAGCGCGGAAATTTCACCGATTTGGCCGGCGCCCGCTTCGAAAAGCGCCATGCCGTCGTCTTTCAAAAGTCTTGGCAGCTCGGCGGCGATTTCCCGATAGCAGGCCAATCCGTCGACGCCGCCATCGAGCGCCAGCGCGGGGTCGTGCAGCGTCACTTCCGGCGCCAATGTCGCGATGTCGGCGCGCTTAACATAGGGCGGATTCGAAACGACGACATCGAATCGGCCGGAAATCGCTTCGGCCCAGCGCCCGCGCAAAACGCTGGCGCGCGACGCGAGGCCAAGCGTCGCGAGATTGGCGCGCGTCGCATCGCAGGCAGCCGCCGAGAGATCGACCGCGACGCCCCACGCCGCCGGCGATTCGGCGAGCAGCGCGCAAAGAATCGCTCCAGAGCCGGAGCCGAGATCGAGAAATGACAAAACCTCCCCGCGCCGATTCGCGGTGAGACGCAGCGCCAGTGCGACCAAGGTCTCGGTGTCGGCGCGCGGATCGAGCACATTCGGCGCGACATCGAGATCGAGCGTCCAGAAGCCGCGCTTCGCCAGAATGCGCGATACGGGTTCGCGGGCCGCCCGCCGCGCCGCGTAACCCGCCAGACGAGCCGCGGCCTCAAGGCCGAGCGGCGCCGAAGGCTCCAGCACGCATTGCGCGTGGGTCAATCCGGCGGCCGCGAGCAGCAGCGCGCGGGCGTCGAC
>JBAWEN010000232.1:0-12016 GCA_049591215.1 Methylocystis sp.
GCGTCATCAACGGCCTCGCCAATTCGCACGAGGCCTATTTCGCGGCCGGAGGCCTTGGCATCCTGATCGGCGACGGGTCGCTGCCCGCCTATGGGCTCGAGAAGATCCTGGAATCCTACTACAACTACGCCCTGACGCCCAACATCAAGGTCGGCGTCGACTATCAGCTCATCGTCGACCCCGGCTACAACGCGACGCGCGGACCCGCGAATCTCTTCGCGGCCCGCGTGCATTGGCAGTTCTGAAGCGGCGACGGACAGCTAAACCATCGGCGCGAAGAGACCGCCTAAGTCCTTTTACGCGATCAGCCTGACAAAATCGGCGATAGACTGAAGTTCAATCATCAGTCTATCGCCGATCCGGCCTACAACGCCGGCCGCGCTGGTCTCCGTTGGCTCCATAAGGCTCCGCGCCGAATTTTAATCGTCGAGAACAGCGAGAAGATCAAATGCCGAGGATTTGGAAAGTCGCTCTAGCAGCGGCGCTGACGGCGGCTGCGTCGATGCCGGCTTCGGGCGACAGCGAGCGCCTATCGGCGGCCGGCGAGAAGCATGTTTTGCAATTGATGCGCCTCATGGACCGAGATCGAAATGTCAGCGTGACGAAAGAAGAGTTCATGCAATTCGTGGAGGCCGAGTGCGACCGCCTCGACCCGAACAGGAGCAGCGATCTCTCCACCAAGGAGCTTTCGCAATCCCGCATCTATCCACAAACACGCGCAAATCCTCATCGCTAAATGCATTAGACGACGCGCGGATTATTGTAAGGCGCGACCGCGGTTCGATTGACAATGCGGAGTGCCGGCGCCTATCTTCGTCCTGCGTCGTCATGAGGTGCGGAAGCCGGTTAAATCCCGGCACGGTCGCGCCACTGTAATCACTCCAGCGTTTAGGCGGTGGTGTGAGAGTCAGACCCCCCTCGTGATTAGGCGACTCTCGAACTGGACGCGAAATCCAAGGAGCTAAAGTGATGACAACCACAACATTTGCGCCGAGGGCCCGACCCGTGGCAATTCCGGTCCGCGAAGTCCTGCCGTGGGCAGTCTTTGGCGGCTTGCTTCTCATAATCGCAATCTATTTTGTTGGGGCCGAAGAAGGCGCCACTTCGTTGATCAAGGGCGCCTATGTGCATGAGTTCGTGCACGATGGGCGTCACCTTCTCGGCTTTCCCTGCCATTAATTCCGAATCGACCACCGTCGATTTTCGCTGGAAACATTGGCAAATCCACCGATCGAGGATCGCCAGGCGATCGGACGCGGTGTTGATCTGCGCCTAAGAGGATCATCTTCCCATGGTTGGAACCCTGCTCATGCGCGGGATGCTTGTCGGCATCGTCGCGGGAATATTGTGCTTTGGCTTTTTGAAAATTGTCGGCGAGCCCCAAGTCGACCACGCCATAGCGTTCGAAGCCGCGATGGACGAGGCGAAGGAAAAGGGGCAGGCGGAGTTCGCTCCCGAACCCGAACTTGTGAGCCGATCGGTTCAAGCTGGCGTCGGCCTGTTCACCGGCGTCACCGTTTACAATGCGGCCTTCGGCGGCCTTTTTGCGCTTGTCTTCGCTTTGGCCTATCGCCGCATGGGTGATTTAAGTCCGAGGGCCACGTCGGCGTTGCTGGCGGCGGCTGGCGTTATTGCTATCTATGTCGTCCCAAACCTGAAGTATCCGGCCAATCCGCCGTCGATCGGCGCTCCAGACACGATTGGCATGCGCACGGAATTGTATTTCGTAATGATCGCGATTTCGCTCGCCGCGATGATTGGCGCGGGGATGCTGAGGCGCCGGCTCAATCCGCGATATGGCTCGTGGAATGCGGCTCTGATCGCGGCGGCGGCTTATCTCACCGTGATGATTGTCGTGTCTCTGGCGCTGCCGAGCGTCAATGAAACGCCGGAAGGATTCCCAGCCGTCGTGTTATGGCAATTCAGAATCGCCTCGGCGGGAGCGCAGCTTATCATGTGGACCACGATCGGATTGATGTTCGGCGCGTTGACGGAGCGCGCGGCGACGCGACAGAACGATTCGCGGCTAAAAGCGACGGCGCTGTAAGCTATATGTTCGCATGTCCGAGACCGATGCATATGTGTGGCGATGCGGCTAACGGATGACCTCTCGTCTAAAGCTGCTTTGCCATGCATCGACGTTCGCCGTGCGAACATCGGCGTTTCCTGCTGACGAGCCGCTCGATACGCAAGGGCGGCAAAAACTCGCCGCTTACCCACGCGCCGTGCTCCATGCTGATCGATACCTAACGAGCCCCGCTCTGCGGGCCACGCAAACCGCCGAGGTTTTGCGGCTCAATGTGACCACTGAGCCGATGTTGCGAGATTGCGATTATGGCCGATGGGCGGGCCGTTCGTTCGACGAAGTGCAGGCGCGAGAACCCGACGCCATAGTGGAGTGGATGCGAAACCCGGAGGCCGCTCCGCATGGTGGAGAATCAGTTCTTGCTCTGATGGGGCGGGTCGCGGCTTGGCTGGGCGCACAGAATGGCATGTCGGGGCAAACCGTCGCCGTCACGCACGCCTCGGTCATCCGCGCCGCGGTCGTCCACGCGATCGAAGCAGAACCACGCTCATTTTGGCGCATCGATGTCGCGCCGCTTTCCCTAACGAGACTTAGTGGCGATAGCGGTCGCTGGAACTTGGTCTCGATCGGCGCGGTGAAGGCGGATGTTTGGTAAAAGTATCAACAATTTATGTATCCAGTCGCGTCCATGTCGAATTTAGTGAATGCTTTGTCCATTCGTGCAATGCATTCACGCCGCCGTGGGCCGGCTTTGTTGGTGGCTTGGTAATCGCGGGCGCGGGTGTGGCGGCGGCTTGACGTTGACGAATCCACTTCCTCAGGGCGCTGGCGGTGGTGCGTTGGCGTTCGCCGAGTTTTTCGTCCTCCTGTTCCGCGCCGGCTTCTCTCGTTCTGGCCTATCGCGCGGGAGCGTGCTAACAGGCTAGCCAACAGGCGCTCGCGCCTCAAAAACAACGCCCGTGGCGGCGCTAGGGTTTAGGAAACGGTCATGTCCGATATTTTCCGCGAGGTCGATGAAGAGGTCCAACGGGAAAAGGTCGAAACGCTCTGGTCGCGTTACCAGACGCCGGTGTTCGTGATCGCCGGGCTCATCGTCGCCGCGACGGGCGCCTGGAACTATTATACGAACGAGAAGACCAAGGCCGCCGAGGCCGCCAATACGCGCTTCATGGCCGCCGTAACGCTCGCCGACGCCGGCAAGAGCGCCGAGGCCATCGCCGCGTTCGACGCCCTGGCGAAGGACGCGCCCAAGGGCTACGTCGCGCTGGCCAAGTTGCGCGCCGCCGAGGAACTCGGCAAGACCGACAAGGCCAAGGCGATTGAACAGCTCGACGCGATCGCCGACGACGCCAGCGTCGACCATCTGACGCAGGAAGTGGCCCGGATGCGCGGCGCGGTCTACACGATGGAAGCCGGGGACAGCGAGAAATCGATGCTCAAGCTCGGGCCGCTGATGACCTCGAAAGGCGTTTTCCGCTTCAGCGCTCAGGAATGGACCGGTCTCGACGCGCTGCAAAACCAGGATTACGACGAGGCGGAGCGCGTGTTCAACCTGCTGCTCAACGACCGCGACGCGCCGCAGTCCATGCGCCAGCGCGCTTCCGCCTATATGGGCCTGCTGCACGCCGCGCGCGGCGTCAAGACACCGGAGGCCGGCGCCATCACATCGGTGACGCCGATCATCGAGCCCGCCGAAGGCTCCGACCCCGCCGACGCGCCGGCCGTCACCATCGAGAAGAAGTGAACGGCGCCGCCGCGCTTCCCCAGGCGAAGCGGATTCCGGCGCGTGTTTGGAATGCGCGTCAAAACAAGAGTCTAGCGTAACGCCATGTCCTTTTCGCTCGCGATCATCGGCCGTCCCAATGTCGGCAAATCGACGCTGTTCAACCGGCTCGTCGGCAAGAAGCTGGCCCTGGTCGACGACCGACCCGGCGTGACCCGCGACCGCCGCGAAGGCGCCGCGAAACTCGCCGATCTCTCCTTCACCGTCATCGACACGGCGGGGCTGGAGGAGGGCGCCGAAGCCACGCTCGAAGGGCGGATGCGCCAGCAGACGGAAGCGGCGATCGAGCAGGCCGACGCCATATTGTTCATGATCGACGCGCGCGCCGGCGTCACGCCCGACGACAAATACTTCGCCGACCTCGTGCGCCGCGCCGGCAAGCCAGTGGTGCTCGCGGCCAATAAGGCGGAAGGCCGCGCCGGGGAGGCCGGATTTTTCGAGGCCTACACGCTGGGGCTCGGCGATCCCGTGCCGCTTTCCGCCGAGCATGGCGAGGGCATGATCGACCTGTTCGACGCGCTGCGCCTCGCCTTGCCGGAGGCGACCGAGGCGCCGGTCGAGGAGGACGAAGCGACGACGCCGCGCCGTTTCGACGACGAGGACGGCAGCGATCTCGACATCACCAAGCCGCTGCGCATTACCGTCGTCGGCCGTCCAAACGCCGGAAAGTCCACGCTAATCAACCGCTTGCTTGGCGAGGAGCGCCTGCTCGTCGGGCCCGAGGCAGGCATCACCCGCGACAGTATCGGCATCGATTTCGAATGGCGCGACCGCAAGATGAAATTGTTCGACACGGCCGGCCTGCGCCGCCGCGCCCGCGTCACCGACAAGCTGGAAAAACTCGCCGGCGCCGACGCGCTGCGGGCCGTGCGTTTCTCCGAAGTAGTTGTTCTATTGGTTGATTCGACCATTCCGTTCGAGAAGCAGGATTTGACCATCGCCGATATCGCGGCGAGCGAAGGACGCGCGGTGGTCATTGGCCTGGGTAAATGGGATTTGATCGAAGATCGCGGCAAGACACTGATAAGATTGAGGGAAGAAGCCGAGCGGCTGCTCGCCCAGATAAGGGGATGCCCGGTTGTTCCGGTCTCCGGCGCGACTGGCGAGGGCCTCGACGACCTCATGCGGGCGGTGATCGCCGTGCACGAGACCTGGAACAAGCGCATCTCGACCGCGCGTCTAAACCGTTGGTTAATCAATACCATAGAACAAAACCCGCCGCCTGCGGTGTCGGGGCGCCGCATCAAAATCCGCTATATGACGCAGCCGAAAAGCCGTCCGCCGCATTTCGTGCTGTTCGGCAACCAGCTCGACGAATTGCCGACGAGCTACGAGCGCTTTCTAATCAATGGTTTACGCAAGACGTTCGATTTCCCCGGCGTGCCGATCCGCATCTCCAGGAAGACGGCCGACAATCCCTATGAGGGCAAAAAGCGGGGATAGGCGCGACGTTTTGACGCGCATTTTCGCGCATCGGCGCGCATCTCCGTGCGTTGGATGGGCATTCCGACGCAAAACAAGCAGTTGCACTAAAAAGCGATCCGGCACGCCCGTAACTTGCGCTTGCGACGCGTGACAAATGTGTCACACTCACCTCCCCCGGCTCTCCCACCCGGGTGCACCAAGGAGGTTCATAATGTCCTTACAAGGCCATATTGTCGAACTTCAACGCCGCCACGAGGCGCTCGAAAAGGAAATCGAAAAAGAGCGACACTACCACTGCCTGGACGAAAAAAAGCTTCTGGAGCTTAAGCGCAAGAAATTACAGCTGAAGGACGAAATTTCCAAATTACGACAAGGCGAGACGCTGCATTAGCATAGCTCTCCGCCAAACCGCCGGGGTTTTTCGCGCCAAGCCAAAACCTCCGGCTCGCCCCAACAGCGGGCGCTTAGAATAAGCCCATGAACATCGCGCGAGGCGGGGAGCAATCTCCGCCTTTTAATTTGCCGTCGCGCCGCCTCTTGCCCCGCCGCCTCTGGCGCGCGACATGCTTGATCTCCAAAATCCCGCAACGAGGCGCCGCTTAATGCCCCCAAGTCAGCGTTACCATGCCGAAACCTTACACGCGACGCTCGGCGACGGGTTTTTCGATGAGGTCGCGCCCGCGGCATTTCCCCAGCACATCCCGCGCTATCGCAATCAGCGCGCCGCCGCGCGGGTCGGGCTCGACACGCTGACCGATGCCGAGTGGACCGCCCATTTCGGCCGCTTCGAACCGTTGCCGGGCGGATTCGAAAAGCCGCTGGCGCTGCGCTATCACGGCCATCAGTTTCGCTCGTACAATCCCGATCTCGGCGACGGCCGCGGCTTTCTATTCGCGCAACTCCGCGACGCCGAGGACGGGCGGTTGCTCGATCTCGGCACGAAGGGCAGCGGCCGCACGCCCTGGTCGCGCCAGGGTGACGGACGCCTCACCCTCAAGGGCGGCGTTCGCGAAATTCTCGCGACCGAAATGCTGGAGGCGCAGGGCGTCGACACCTCCAAAACTTTCAGCCTGATCGAAACCGGCGAACAGCTCATTCGCGGCGACGAGCCTTCGCCGACGCGCTCCAGCGTGCTGCTGCGGCTGTCGCATTCGCATATCCGTATCGGCACGTTTCAGCGCCTCGCCTTTCTCGAAGACAACGCCGCGATCGAAAGGCTGCTGGGCTATTCGATCGACAATTATTTCCCCGAACTCGCCGACGCGCCGGCGGAGCGACGCGCGGCGGCGTTTCTGGAGGCGGTGACGGCGCGCGTCGCCAGGCTGGGCGCGAGCTATATGGCCGCGGGTTTCGTCCATGGCGTGCTCAATTCGGACAATATCAACATCACCGGCGAGAGTTTCGACTATGGCCCCTGGCGCTTCGCCCCGAGCTGGGACGCCGGCTTCACCGCCGCCTATTTCGATCACAGCGGGCTCTACTCCTTCGGCCGCCAGCCCGGCGCGCTCGCCTGGAATCTGACGCGGCTAGCCGAATGCCTGCTGCCGCTGACCGGGCTCGCGGCGGCGGAAAAGGCGCTGGACGCCTATCCCGAATTGGCGAAGGCGGCGTTTCGCAAGGCGCTACTCGCGCGACTCGGCCTGCTTTCGGAGGGCGATGAGCGCGACGCGCGCCTCGCCAAGGCGTTCGTCGACTTCGCGATAAGCTCGCGCGCGCCGTTCGAGCAGACGCTGTTCGACTGGCGCGGCGGATTGGCGAGCGAGGCGCGGGCGAAGCGCTCTCCCAGCGCCGCGCTTTACGAAGCCGAACAATTCGCGCCGCTGCGCGAGGCGCTGGCGGGTTATCGGCCAAGCGCGACGGCGCGGCTGGATCATCCCTATTTCGCGGCGCCGGAACCCTGCGCGATGCTGATCGACGAGGTGGAGGCGATCTGGAGCGCCATCGCCGAACGCGACGACTGGAGTCCGTTCCAGGCAAAGCTCGCGCGGATCGCGCAAATGCGCGCGGCCTATGCGGGGGAGTGAGATGGCGCCGCTATTACAGCGGCTTACCTGCCGATATTCACGCCATTCTGGGCAAGCCAGTTACGTAGAGTAGCGGAAACAGGCACGACGCTGGAAGCACTGCTATTAGTCTGGCAAGCGTTCCTCAGGCCAATATACCTACCATAAATTTGATTAACTTCATGGTCTCCGATAACAGAGCGCGCCTTGGCAAGAAGCATGCTAACATCTGATTCGCTATACCTGTTCATTAGTTGGCAGCCGACAACAATATTGTTTGCATAAGCGGTCGATGAAATCAGCATCGACGCGATGACCAGTGCGGGAAGTTTCATTTGTACCACCTCTTAAGTTTGAGTCGCCTTGCTTGTTCGGTTCGATTAGCTGCTCGAGTCATGCCGCCAAAGGATGGCGCCAAAGGCCTAGCCTTTGTCGTCGCGATATTTTGATAGGTCCGAGCTTGTTTGATGGACCTCTAGCATCGCGAATGCATTCAATCAAGAGGCTGCTGTTTAGCTAGAGTTCATCTTGATCCGATATCGACTCATCGCAAGTATTATCGGCGAAAGTTTGACCATTACTGTCAAGGTTTTGGCTGTTCTTCCCCGAGGGAACCGCGCGTTGCGCTTGGCGACCTGATGACGAGGGAACGCAATATGAGCACTGGCCGCGCGCCGCCGGGCCTTTAGTTAACGTGTTCCGCGTGGAAAGAACGGAGAGCCGTCGTGTCCGTTGAAACAGCCAATCAAACGACGCATCCCCCGGACCCAGAGAACCCCTCGCGAGACAAAAGGACGTTGCATCCGATCGCCCTCGGCGTCGAGCGCATCGGCCTTTTGTCCCTGTCGCATCCTTGGACTGTCGCCATCGCCGCGATCGCTTTGTTGATCGGCGCGGCCTTTGGCGTCACGCGGATCAAAGTCGACGATTCGCTCAGTCAGTTGTTCCGCTCGAATACGCCCGAATTCAAACAATATGAGGAGGTGACGCGGCGATTTCCGTCGAGCGAATTCGATGTGCTCGTCGTCGTCGAAGGCAAGGATCTGCTCGCGCGCGACTCGGTCGAAAAATTGCGAGACCTCGTCATAGACCTTCAGTTGGTCGATGGCGCGCGAGGGGTGATCTCAATGTTCTCGGCTCGCCAACCCAGGGAAAAAGACAAGATTCCGGCGCCTTTGTTTCCCGATCAACTTCCGGAAGGCGCCGCCTACGGCAAGCTGATTGACCGGGTGATCGCCAATGAGATCATTCGCGGCAAGCTATTGTCGCAAGACGGCCAACTCACCTTGGTCGTTCTCGCGCTCGCGCCCGAGGTCGTCGAGAGCAATAAACTGGGCGCCGTCGTCGACGACATCCACCAAACGGTGGACTCCGATCTCGCCGGTTCGGGGCTGACCGCGGAGCTTTCCGGCGTTCCCGTGATGCAACTCGAAATTCGCGAGGCCGTCGAACACGACAGGCTCGTTTACAACACCGCGGGGTTCCTCGCCGGCTGCCTCATCGCGATACTTTTCTTCCGGCACGTGTCTTTCATGGTCATGGCGGCCGGACCGCCATTGACGGCCATTTTGTTGGCGCTCGGCGCGCTGGGCTGGCTCGGTTTCCGCCTTAACATGTTTCTTAATGTGATGACCCCGCTCATCATGGTCATCAGTTTTTCCGACAGCATGCAGCTTACCTTCGCCGCGCGCGACAGATTGCTCGAGGGACAGGGTAGATACGAGGCGTTGCGCAATTCGCTGCTGGTTGTCGGCCCGGCCTGTGTTTTGACCCATGCGACGGCGGCGCTGTCCTTCGTCGCATTGCAGTTTTCCGATTCGGATTTGATCCGCACATTCGGGGAAGCGGGTTTTATCGCGACGCTCATCGCGCTTGTCGCGATCCTGCTGTTGACGCCGCTGCTCGGCGTTTTGGTTCTGCGCGACGACGCGGCGTTCGTCGCCCGGATCAAGCGACGTGATTTCGGCGTCGAGGCGTTACGGCGTTTTTGCGCCTTTATCGCTGTCCATATGGTTAGTCGACCGGGGCTCTATAGTTTCTTAGGCCTTGTCGTCGTCGTCGGGCTCGGTTTGAATTACGCCAATCTCCAGCCGAGATACCGGCTGGCCGATCAGGTTCCGGATCGGCAACGGGCGGTCGCGGCGAACGAGCGCCTGGACGTCAAATTGACGGGCGCCAATCCGATTGACGTGCTGATCGAGTTTCCGCCGGGCGCGTCGCTCTATTCGCCGGAAACGCTGAGCGTGATCGCCAGCGTCCATGCGATTCTCGAGAAGCGGCAAGGCGTCGGCAATGTCTGGTCGCTCGAGACGTTGCGCCGCTGGCTCGCCGAGAAGGCTCGCAAAAGCGACGTCGCCGTTCTCAAGCAATATGTCGACATGCTGCCGGAGCATTTGCGGGGGCGGTTTATTTCCCTCGAAGGGGACGCCGTCGTTGTATCGGGGCGGGTTCCCGACGTCGACGCGAGCCAGCTGTCGCCAATCGTCGATAGCCTCGACAAGGCGCTCGCCGGGGTGCGCGCCGCGCATCCGGGCTATACGATAGCGGTGACGGGACTTTCGGCGATCGCCGCGCGCAACAGCGCCAATATGATCGCGAAACTGAACCGAGGTTTGACGGTCGAATTCGCCGGCGTCGCTATTTTCGTCGGCCTGGCTTTTCGTTCCATCGTCGTAATGTTTTCGGCGATCCTACCGGGGATTTTTCCGATTGTCGCCTCTGGCCTCTTGCTCACCATAACCGGAGTAGGTCTCCAGTTCGCGAGCGTCGTGGCGCTTACGGTGTCTTTCGGATTGGGCCTCAGCGCGACGATCCATTTCCTCAATCGCGCGCGGCTCGAGGACAATCCCGACGCCGACCCCGCCGTCGCGATCGAACGGGCGACGGTCCTGATGGGGCCGGCTCTGATCCTGACATCGGTGGTGCTGGCCTGCGGACTGGCGGTGACGGTGTTCTCCAACCTACCATCGCTGCGGCTGTTCGGGTGGCTGAGCGCCTTCGCGATGATCGCGGCCCTGGTCGCCGATCTGTTGATTCTGCGGCCGACGACGATGTTCCTGCGCCGGACGGCGCGTCGCTTCGGCCGCGACAGGTTTGGCGGCCCGCGATAAATGGCGCTTGCGACAGCATCATCCCCTGCGCAGGGTGATCGACATCGCTCTCACATCGGTTCCGCCTTGCGGTCGTATCGTGACCGACTGGGCGCCGCCATGCGTCCTTATGCCGATGCTGGCGGAAAAGCCCGCGCCTGACACATAGGCCTGAATATCGGAACTATTGGCGCGGCCGGAAATGCTTCCGGACACCGAGTGCGTCGACTCGCTCCAACTGCCGGAAACGCCGCCGCCACTGGACACGACATTGGCGGTAATGTGCAAATTATAGCTGGCGCTCGCGCAGCTTAACGTCTGGTTAAGAGCGGCGCCGGTTTGAGCGACCGCGTAGGTCGCCCTGCAATGAATGCGTTCCGTGGACCCATCCGACATTGTGATGGCCCCGCCGCCCGACCAATGACCGGCAAGACCCGAGAATAGGCCGGCCTGCTCCGCGAAACCAGGGGGCGAAAAAAGCGTCAGGCCGATCGCGACCACCGCTCGCCCGAGCCAACGGCCCTCTCCTTCCGTCGAGAAAAAAGACATGACGGTTGCTCTCGCTAAAGGCGTTAAGATCTTCGCGCGACGCCGTGAACCGCCGGCGACGATTTCGAAACGCCGCGACCAATTCAACGGCGAAGGCAGTTGCGTCGCCTCGCCCGCCTCGCGCCCCCCGCCCGCGTTGGCGGGAGGCGCTCAGCGCATCAGGGGACCGCCGCGACAACCGCTCCGGGAAAGTCGGCCGCGCCGTTGAGAACGGCGCCGGTCGCTTCGAACGGCAGGGTGAGGGGCGCGGTCAATATTCCCAGTGGGCCGGCGCCGATGGGCGCGGGCGCGGCCGGCCCCGTGCTGACGAGGACGGGCGTATAAACAAAACCCACCTGGCCAGCGTAGGCCGCCTCGCACCATCCGTGAACGCAGCGCTCCATGTCGATCACGGCGCGCGGCGGGATGACCGTTATCACGGCGGCCCGTGGCGACGGGCGGGTACGCAACGCCTTCGGCGCGACAATCTCCGCGTCGAACGCAAGGGCCGAGGCGACGGAAGCCGCCATGGCGACGCCGGCAAGGGCAGGGACAAATCTCGATACCATCATAGCCTCCATTAGATTTCGACGCTACGGCGGAGGAAGTAGAGCGCTTGCGCGATACGACCATCATCGGGAATTGATTTTTTTCGAGTTCGGCCGACAGACTTCGCCCGGCGAGCGCCTGTCGCGACGGTCACGGACGTCAGGAAGGACGGGAACGGAAAGCCGCGCCGCGGAGCTGAGGATCGCCGTCACCCTGACCGTTGATTTTGGGGGAACATCGAGGCCCCGTTGAATCGCGCCGCGGATGTCGCCGCGCGCGCCGAGGCTGAAGGCGCGTCGCTGCTGTGTTTTCGGGAAGTCCGCATCCGACGAGAGTCATTTGTGGCGCGTTTCGGCGTCCAATAGGTCAGGAGCGACTTGACCGGGGCTAGCTTTTGGATGTTATAACATAACATATGGTCGCATCGTCGGGCCATCGAAAGGCTGGGCAAAGTCCAATGAAATGTGAACACGGGCGGCGCTGTTTCGTTGGAACCATGGCCGCGCTCTGGAGCGTTGGCGCTTCGGCCCAGCAGGCCTTGCCCACCATCGAGGTTGGCGCCGCGGCCAAACCCGCCGCCGCGCGGGTCGCCGCGCCTCCCCCGGCGCCCGCC
>JBAWEN010000233.1:0-15462 GCA_049591215.1 Methylocystis sp.
TCCTGCGTGGACCGGGGTCGAGCTACGCCGGTCGCGGAACGGCGGGCGGCGCGATCAATATCGTCACGAAGCAAGCTGGGGATCGAGACTTCTATGACGTCAACATGCAGGGGTCGCCGTCGGATCAGACGAAGCGCATCACGGTCGACATCAACAAGGCGATTAGTCCGTTGCTCGATGTGCGCTTCAACGGCTTGCATCAGGAAGCGAACGTTTCGGGCCGCGATTATGTCGTAGACGATCGCGACGGCGCGTCCGGCTCGGTCGTCTTCAAGCCTCTCGATAATTTGAAGCTCACCGCCGAATATACCCATGTCTACATGCACGGGTTGCCGGACTTTGGCGTGCCGTATAACCGCGTGGCGAACCGCCCGTTCACCGAGGGCATCGTTCCGCGCGACACCTATTACGGGTTGGTCAATCGCGACTTCCAGAAATCCGGCCAGGATTTCGGAACCTTTACCGGGGAGTATCGCGTCAACGACAACATCGTTCTCAGCAGCAAGCTGCGACAGGAAAGATCGGTTCTCAACTATATCGGCACGCTCGCGGAGTCGCCGAATCTCGCCAAGTTGACAGTCAGCCTGAATCCACAGAGCCGATATCAGGTCACCAATACGCTCGCGGATCAGACGGAAGCAACGCTGAAGTTTGACACCGGACCATTCAGCCATGCCGTGGTGACGGGCGTCGAGGTATCACGCGAATTCCTTACGCGCGACACTTATTCGGGCTTGTCGTCCGAGGGTTCGGCCGGCGGTTTCACCGGCTCCGGCAGCTTGACGGCGAGCCTGCTCTTTCCTCCCAACGAGCTGCCGTTCTTCAGCGCGCCGTTCCGCACCGATAATCCAGTCTATATTGGCGTCGACACCAAGTCCGGCTATGTGATCGAGACCGCCAATTATCACGACGTCGTTTTGATAAATGGCGGCCTGCGCTACGACGATTACAACATCACCTCGCGTTCCGCGACGACATGGGCGCAAAATCACTCCGGCCTGGTCAATTACAATGCCGGGCTTGTGCTGAAGCCCTTGCCTTACGCCAGCCTATATGCGGCCTACGCCACCTCGGCCAACCCCATCGGCGCCGAGTTGGACGGTTCCGCCGCGAATTACGGCGGGTTGAACGCGGCGGATCAGATCTTCTCGCCTCAACGCAATAGGGCGGAGGAGATCGGGACGAAATGGGAGCTTTTCGACAGACATCTTTTGGCGACCGGGGCCTTGTTTCAGACCGACGTGAGCAACGCGCGTGAAGTCAATTCGGGCGTCACGACCGCTGGCGCCGCCTATCGCGTCCAAGGCGTCGATCTTGAGGTCGCCGGAAAGATCACCGACAAATGGAGCGTCATTGGCGGGCTCGTTTTGATGAAGTCGAAAGTCACGGCTTCCTATGTTCCAACGAACGTCGGCTTGCAACTGGCCAATATCGCGCACCAATCTTTTAGCTTGCTGTCGAAGTATCAAGTGACGGATGTGCTGGAGATCGGGGGGCAGTCGATTTTCGCGTCGAAAATATACGGCGGCAACAACTTGGTCGCGAATGGCGCCACGGCGGTCAACGCGGCGGGATGGCCCGCGCCGACGGCGAGCAATCCGTTCGTGAACGTTCCGACCGAGTTGCCCTCGCACTGGCGCTTCGATGCCTTCGCCGAGGCGAAGATCAGCCCCAATTTCACCTTGAAGTTGTCGGTCGTCAACATCTTCAATCGAACCTATTACGACGCTTTTTATCAGAGCGCCGCCCCGTTCGCCCTGATCGCCCCAGCTCGATCCTTTATTTTGGAAGCGCGGGCGAAATTCTGAAATCGAGGTCGCAATGCTTGTTCACGTGCCGCGCGCGCTAGCCAAGGAAGACGTCGCCCACTTTCGCGAAGCGATGGCGGCCGCGGAATGGGAGGACGGGGCGTCGACGGCTGGAGCAAATTCCGAAGTTGTCAAGAAAAACGAGCAGCTTCCGCCCAATTCCGATCTGTCGAGAAAGCTCGGAGGGCGGCTGCTCGGCGCCCTTCTCGCCAATCCGACCTTTGTCGGCGCGGCGATCCCCTTACGGATATTTCCGCCACTGTTCAATCGTTATCGCGTGGGGGATCATTTCGATCCTCATGTCGACAACGCCGTTCGCGGCGACGCGTTGACCGGCGCGCGCATACGGGTCGATCTTGGCGCGACGTTGTTATTGTCCGATCCTGACGAATATGACGGCGGCGATCTTGTCGTCGACGACGTCTATGGTTCGCGCCAATTCAAGCCGCCGGCCGGCGATCTTATCCTCTATGCCGCCGGTAGTCCCCACATGGTCGCGCCGATTACACGCGGCGTCCGTTTTGCATCGTTCATGTGGCTGCAAAGCATGATTCGTCATGACGAAGCGCGCGGCCTTATCTGCGATCTGGACGCATCCATTCAAGACCTCGCGCCGCGCATCGGGCAGGACGATCCCGATCTGCGCAAACTCGCGGGCGTCTATCACAATCTCATTCGTTATTGGGGAGAGGCATGAGGCGCCCATGCTGATCTGCATTCCCGAGGTTCTGTCCAAGCAGAAAGTCGCCCGCTTTCGCGAGGCGATGGCGGACGCCGAATGGGAGGACGGCCGTTCGACGGCGGGACCGCAATCTTCGCTCGTCAAGAACAATTTGCAACTGCCGCAAGATGGTCGCGCCGCGCGCGAACTCGGAGATGAGTTGCTTGACGCTCTTGCCGCTTCGCCTCTGTTCGTGTCGGCGGCGTTGCCGCTCAAGATATTTCCGCCGCTGTTCAATCGCTACGGCGCTGGGCATGGTTTCGGCCTGCATGTCGACAACGCCATACGCGGCGTGCCCAAGACGCCGGTGCGCATCCGGACGGATCTTTCGGTGACGCTGTTTCTCTCGGAACCCGAGGAATACGACGGTGGCGAGCTGGTTATCGAAGATCGCGTCGGCCAGCAGGAACTCAAACTCGCCGCCGGCGATCTCGTTCTCTATCCCTCGACCAGTCTGCATCTTGTGCGGGAAGTGACACGTGGCGAACGCATCGCGTCGTTCTTCTGGCTGCAAAGCATGATCCGCGACAATGTGGCGCGCGCCTTGCTATTCGATCTTGACCAGGCGGTGCAATCATTGAGCGCGCGCCTTGGACCCTCGGACCCCGCCTGCGTAAGACTCACGGCGGTCTACCACAACCTCATTCGGACATGGGCAGAAGCATGAAACATCTGGCGCGATCATTTTCAATTACGGCTTCGGCCGTTCTGTCGTCCACGGTTTGCGCATGGGCCGAAGCCGTCCCCGGCGCGCAAGCGCCGCGCGCGATCGACGCGGCGCTCTCCGCGATCAAACCGCGCGACTTGTCCGTGTGGGCGATGTTTCTCAATGCGGATATTGTCGTCAAATTGGTGATAGTTGGATTGCTGCTCGCATCGATCGCCACATGGACCGTGCTTATCGCGAAGACGATAGAACTGAAGAAGTCGCGCCAGCGCGCGGCCGACGCGATCGAGAAACTGTCGGAGGCGCGCGGATTGGCGGAGGCGCGTCTTGCGATCGGGGCAGGTGATCGTCTCACCGGCGCGCTGTTGTCGGAAGCGACACGCGAGTTACGATTATCGTCGGACATACTCGGCGGTCCCGGCCTCAAGGAGCGGGTCGCCTCCTGCTTCGCCGAGATTGAACGCGCCGAAGGGCTCGCGATCAAACGCGGCACGGGGCTTCTCGCGTCGGTCGGTTCCACCGGCCCCTTCGTCGGCCTGTTTGGGACGGTGTGGGGCATTATGAACAGCTTCATCGGCATTTCGAAGGCGCAGACGACCAATCTCGCCGTCGTCGCGCCGGGTATCGCTGAAGCCTTGCTGGCGACGGCGATCGGCCTCTTCGCGGCCATTCCGGCTGTGCTGATTTACAATCATCTGGCGCGGTCGACCGGCTCCTATCTCGAACTCGTGTCAAATGTCGCTGGCGAGCTTCTGCGCATCGTCTCGCGGGACCTCGATCGCGGCGGACATGTTTCTAGCAATATTCACGCGGCGGAATAGATCATGGCGGGGCATCTCGGATCATCGAAGGGCGACCTTCAAGAGACTCACGAAATCAATGTCACGCCGTTCATCGACGTGATGCTTGTGTTGCTCATCATCTTCATGATCGCCGCGCCGCTCGCGACCGTCGATCTGCCCGTCGATCTGCCGGCGTCCAACGCCGCGCCGCACGAAAAGCCAGACAAGCCGGTTTACGTCACGATACAGGCCGATCTCGCGCTTGCTCTTGGCGAGAATCCTGTGAAGAGGAACGATCTCGTCAAAGCGCTCGATGCGCTTGGCGGCGACAAAACCACGCGCATATTCCTGCGGGCCGACAACGCGGTCCCCTATGGCGAGATGATGGCCGTTCTCGAAAGATTGCGCGCGGGCGGTTATCTTAAAGTTGCGTTGGTGGCTCTCGACTCGGGCGGCGCCAAATGAGCGCGGCGGCCGTGCTTCAGGGGTTTAAGTCTAGCCGGCGCTTGTGGAGCGTCGCTATAGCTGCTGCTCTATTTCTTCACATTACTGCCTTCACTGCCGCGTTGCTGGCGAGGAGCCCCGAACTGGACGACGACGCGACTGGCGCTCCGGCAATTGAAATCTCGCTGGAGCCGGCGGCTCCTCCCGTCATGGATGCGCCCGATGCCCCGACAGGTCCTCTTGCCGACGAGGCCGCGGCTGCGGCGCCTTCCGTCGCGGCGTCGAAAGCAAAGGAAAGCAACGAGCCGAAGATTGCACGGACCGAGGCGGACGACGCCGAGTTCGCGCGCAATGAAAAGCCCGAAAAGCCGGTGGAAGACGCCCGTGCCCATCAGGCGACGCCAGTTCTATCGAACGAGTCGATCGCCTCCGAAGCGACGGCCCCGCCGAAATCGGAAGTCGCGCGGGAGGCTCCCAAGCCAGTGGCGCCCGCGCCTGGCGCCGACGCGGCAGCGCGTGCGGTGAAGATCACCTGGCAGAAGGCGCTGATGGCGCATCTTAACCGAAATAAGCGCTATCCGGCCGGGGCGTCGCGGCGTTCCGTCGAGGTGAGCATAGCATTCGCCCTCGATAGACTTGGCCATGTGGTGAGCTCCAGTGTCAAACGTTCCTCGGGAGATAGAGCTTTCGATGATGCGGCGCTCGAGATGATGAAGCGCGCCGACCCTGTTCCCGCGCCGCCGCCCGTCATGGCGGATGAAGGACTGTCGTTCGACGTGCCGGTGATCTTTCGCGCGGATCGCCGATGACGCGAGCGCTGGCGATATGAACGCGAGGCCTCGGACAGCTTTGATCGCGGCGCGGCTTTGAAGTTCGTCGCGGGAAGCGCCGCCGCTATCGCTTCATGGGGGCGATATGTGCGGTTTGATCAGGGAATGAAAACGTATCGATACGCTTTCGGCTCGATCGTCGGCGCCAAGTCCGGAAGTGTTCCGTTTCGGCTCAGCTCCTTTGCGTTTATTCGACGAAAGCCGGCAAGTAACCGCCCATGACGGTTTTCATCTCGACCAGGCGAGGAACATGTTGGTTCTTCACGGTCGCTGCGTGCAACATTCGGATCGCCTAGCACGCGATTCCAACCTGCTGAATGACCCCCACTCATGGACACGCTTCCCGAACAACCCACCGATCACGCCAAAGTGCTGGTCGAGGAATATGGGGTCTCTAATATTTCGACGCAGGTCCCAGAGCATTTTCTTGGCCGCGACGAAGAAACGGCGACCTTAAAAGCAGTGCTCGAAAGCGACGACGCGCTTGTCTCCGTCGCCGTCCTGCATGGCGCAAGCGGCGTCGGCAAAACGACATTGGTGATGGCCTACGCGAACAGCCGCCGCGCGGAATTCCGAGTCATTTGGCGGATCCGCGCGCGGAACGAATCGACAATTCGCGCCGATATCGCCGACCTCGCCGCCGCGCGTTCGTGGAGCGAGCCAAAAAGTAGCGATGCAGAGGCGACACATGCGGCTCTCTCTCGCCTGGAGCATGACGGCAAGGGCTTCCTCCTCATTTACGACGACGCAGCCGACTCTGACTTGGTCCGCCGCTATCTTCCGAGCAGAGGAGAGGCGAAGGCGATCGTAATTTTCGACCCGTATCGCGGCGGCTTCGGGCCGTCGATCGCACTTTTCCCTTGGCCAAAAGGCGTCGGTTCGAAATTTCTTCTCGCACACGGGTCCGCCGGTCGGTTCGCGGAAGCCGAAGCTTTGTCGGCGGCTCTTGGCGGACTGCCCTTGGCGCACGCGCATGCGGTCGCATATTGTGAGCAGCTAGGCGTCAGTTTCGCCGAGTATCGCCGGCGGCTCGAGCGAACGACGATGCGACACTCCCGCGACGGCGAGTCGAGCGAAAGCGGCGACCTCCAGATTATCGCGAAAACCTTCGCGCTCGGCGTCCGCGAGGCGGAACGGCGCCATCCGGCGGCCGCGCGATTGATGGAATATGCGGCCTTGTTGGCGGCGGAACCGATCCCGCTTTTTCTCTTTAGCGAGGGTCGCCTGCCACTCATGCCGGCTGTCAATGCTGGACTGAAGCGGAGCGGGGTTCTTCGTCGTTGGACCGATGGTCTTTGGCGGGCATTCGAACGGCATTCCAGGAAAGCCAATAGGCGAGGAGATGGCGCGCGCGGGTCGTTGCGGCCCATTTCCGCGGAGGATTTGGATGCCGCCATTCGCGCTTTGACGGACTTTGCGCTGGCCGATCGCACGCTAATCGCGGATCGACGTGACCCGAAGCGCTTGACCCCGGCGCTTGTTCTTCCCCGTCTCGTGCGAAGCGCCGCGGCGAGTTTCGCCACCGCGAAAAACAAGGCGGAATTGATCAAGGCGATGCTGTCCGTCTATCCAGAGAGTCTCGACGCCGAGCAATGGCCACGCGCCCGGCGGCTCGGTTCCTCCGCCTTGGAGCTGAGCCACGGCGATGCCCCGGCCGATGGCGCGGAAAGAGAGACGAGCCAGTTGCTCGGCAAAATAGCGCGTTATCATCAATACGCGCTCAAGGATTATGAGAAAGCGCAACTTCTCTTCGAGAAGTCTTTGTCTTTCGCGGAGGCGGCCTTCGGGCCGGAGCATAAGACGACCGCCGCTCTGCTCTCGGACTTTTCGGCGTTGCTAATGGCGCTCGGTGGCCGGGAGAACCTCGATCGCGCCGGAGAGTGCCTGGTTCGGGCGTTGATGATTGACGAGAAGACGTTCGGTGAAGAGCATCCGTCCGTCTCTACGCGCCATTCGAATCTCGGTTTGGTTCTGCGCGAAATTGGAGGTGTGGAACGCTTCAGGCTGGCTAAACATCATTTGATGCGGGCGTTGGCCATCGACGAAAAGGCGCTTGGACCCGGGCATCCGAATGTGGCCGTGCGTTATTCGAATTTGGCGGCGCTGCTGCAAGACTTCGGAGGAGCGGAGAATATGGAACTCGCCAAGGATTGTCTTGCGCGAGCGCTAATGATCGACGAACAAGCTTTTGGCGACAACCATCCTTACGTGGCCATCCGCCTTTCGAGCTTGGCGGCGGCGCTCAAGGAACAGGGCGGAGAAAAGAATCTCAGGCTAGCCAAGGAGTATCTCACGCGAGCGTTGCTAATCGACGAGAGTGCGTATGGTCGCGAGCATACCCACGTCGGCGTACGCCTCTCCAATCTCGCTTTGGCGCTTAAGGACCTTGGTGGAATGGAAAATCTTGAAGCCGCGGAAGAGTGTCTGACGCGGGCGCTGACAATCGACAAGATGACGATCGGCAAGGATCACCCCGAGCACGCCAAGCATCTTTCCAACCTCGCGCTCGTGATAAAAGATCGCGGGGGGAGAGAAAATTTGCGGCGTGCTGAAAAGCTGGTGGCCCAAGCGTTGGTCGTCGACGAAAAAGCGCTTGGAGCGGAGCATTCCAACGTAGCCGTCGATCTATGGTTGCTTGCCTCGATCCTCCGCGCCATCGGGGGGACGGAAAATCTCGAACTAGCCAAGGAAAAACTAATACGCGCCCAAGCCATTCTTGGAAGAGCGCTCGGATCGGAACATCCTTCGACGCAACAGCTTTCCAGAACTGTCGCCGACTTGTTTACCGAACTCGAAGGAGGCAATTGATGCCCGGGCGCGCCGCTGAGAAGGCTTCTCAAGCTCGACAGCGCTTCCTCGTCGGTTGGTGAAAGTTGGCCGACGACGAGGCGGTTCTCGTCGTCGACGAGACGGGGTTCTTGAAGCAGGGGAAGGCGTCCCGCAGCGTCGCGCGGCAATATACGGGGTCGGCGGGCAAGATCACGAATTGCCAGATCGGCGTTTTCGCCTGCTATGTCGCGCCGCGCGGCCACGCCTTCATCGACCGCGAATTATATCTGCCCAAAAGCTGGACGGACGATCCGGCGCGCATGGCCAAGGCGCATGCGCCGCAAGAGATCATCGAAAGCGCCTCGGGCGGCTTTGCGCCCAAGTCTGCGCTGGCGCGCGCCATGATCGAGCGCGCCATCGCGGCCGGAGTTCCGTTCTCCTTCGTCGCCGCCGACACGGTCTATGGCGTCGGCGACATCGAGATGGCGTTGCGGCGCAGCGGCAAGGGCTATGTGCTCGGCGTGAAATCCAATGATCCGTTTCGTTCCTGGGGCGAGCCACGCACCGTCGCTGGAACGGCCATGGACATCTCCGACGATCTGCCCAACTCCGCGTGGCGGCGTCTTTCGGCGGGCGCGGGGACCAAGGGCGAGCGGTTGCACGACTGGGCCTATCTCGAACTCGCCGACCTCGATGGCGGCGGATACAGCGAAGCGCTCGCCGGTCAAGACTGGACGCGCGCACTTCTGATCCGACGCAAAATCGCCGACGGCGACCTCGCCTTCTTCACGACCTGGGCTCCGCGGGGAACGACCATCGAAAGACTGACGAAAATCGAAGGACATCGCTAGGCGATCGAAGACGGTTTCGAAACGACGAAGAACGACTTCGGGCTCGATCACAACGAGACGCGCTCCTGGCATGGATGGCGCCGTCACGTCTCGCTGGTCATGCTCGCCTTCGCCATGATGGCCGCGATCCGCGTTCACGCCAACACGGTCGCGCCGCCCCCAAAAACAATGCGGCGCAAAGCGAAGACACCCAGCCGGACGCGGCGTTGACCAGCCCATCGCTCATCCGCTGGTCCATGCAGGAAATCCGCGATTTCTTTCGCGGGTTCGACAGGACGCGATAATTGGCGGCGGCTTCGTAGCGCAACTGGGCGCCCGAGCGGGTTTGCCCTACCCGTAACAATTTGAATTTACAACATAATTTTCTGAACTGGTAGCGGAGGAGGGACTCGAACCCCCGACACGAGGATTATGATTCCTCTGCTCTAGCCGACTGAGCTACTCCGCCTCGACGCCACACTGGGCGGCGACGGCTCTTAAAAGCGCAACAGCTATATGCGGGCGTCTTCATCGGTGTCAAGAAGGGGCGGGCGCTCGAATAGCGCGGCCAATTGCAACATTCCCAGGTCATCCCTATAGTCCCGCGCCAAACAGGCACTCGCGCGCCCGTCCGGGCGGCGCTTAGGGGAAAACATCGTCATGCTCGAAGGGCTGCGCGTCGCGTCGCAAAACTGGATCGGCCGGACCATCATGGGCCTCGTCATGGGGTTCATCGCGATTAGCTTCGCGGTTTGGGGCATCGGCGATGTCTTTCGCGGCTTCTCCTCGCAGCGGCTCGTCAAGATCGGCGGCGGCGAGATCACCGTCGAGGCGTTCCGAGCCAGCTATCAAACCGAATTGCGCCGATTGCAACAGCGTTTGCGTCGCGGCATCACCAACGAGGAGGCGCGCCGCGCCGGCCTTGATCAGCAAGTGCTCGACCGGCTCATCACCGACATATCCCTGGATCAGCGCGCGCGCGCCCTAGGGCTGTCGATCAGCGAAGACGAGACGCAAAAGCTGCTCAAGGCGGAAAAGGTCTTTCAGGGCGTCTCCGGCGAGTTCGACCCCGATCGGTTCAAGCAAATCATCCACGACGCCGGTTTCACCGAACGGTCCTTCCTCGTGGATCAGAAGGGCGCTTATCTTCGCAAGGAGATCACTGACAGCGTGAGCTCGGGGCTGGAGCCGCCGCGCCTGATGCTGGAGGCGATTTACCGATTCCGCAACGAAACCCGCGCCATCGACGCGATCCTGCTCCCGGCCTCGGCCGTCGGCCCGATCGCCGCGCCGAGCGACGAAGAGGTGAAAAAATATTTCGCCGAGCGCGAATCGACCTTCCGCGCCAAGGAGTTCCGCAAATTGACGGTGCTCGCCGCGACGCCGGCCGCGCTGGCCAAGCCCGCCGAAGTTCCGGCGGAGGAGGTTCGCAAATATTACGATGAGATCAAGGCCCAGCGCTTCGGCGCGCCGGAAAAGCGCGAGGTCAGTCAGCTGGTTTTCAAGACCGAAATCGAGGCCAAGGATGCGCTGACCCGTCTCAAGGGCGGGGCGACGTTCGAGGCGCTGGCCGCCGAACGCAAGCTCGATCCAAAGGACGCGAACCTCGGGCTTGTGACCCAGGGCGATTTTGGCGACGCCAAGGTGGGCTCCGCGGTTTTCTCCTTGGCCGCCCCCGGTTTCACCGAGATCGTCGCGACGCCTTTCGGATTCGTCGTCTCGCGGGTGGCCAAAATCCAGCCGGCCGTGTTTTCCAAGACATTTGAGCAGGCGGAGCCCGAGTTGCGCGCGGAACTCGCCGCGCGCAAGGCCGCTCCGACCGTGCGCGGTCAGCACGACGCGATCGAGGATCAGCGCGGCGCCGGCAAGACGCTCAAGGAGGCTGGCGCGGGGGTGGGATTGGAGACGCGCGACATAGAAGCGGTTGACGATTCCGGGCGCGACAAGGCCGGTAAGGCCGTCGCCGACCTTCCCGGCGGACCCGAGCTGCTGAAAGCCGCTTTCGCCTCCGATAAGGGCGTCGACAACGAGGCGGTGGCGACGCGCGACGGCAGCTATGTGTGGTTCGAGGTGACCGACGTTGAGCAGGCCCGGCAGCAGGGCTTCGAAGAAGTCAAGGGCGCGGTCGAAGCGGCGATGCGCAAGGAGGCCTTGGAAAAGGCGCTGAGCGCCAAGGCCAAGGAGCTTGTCGAACAGTTGCGCGCGGGTAAGCCAATCGACAATCTCGCAGGCGAACTCGGCCTGCAAATCCGACATGTCGCCGACGTGAAGCGCGCCAACCGGCCCGATTTCGCGCCCGCGACAATCGTGCAGTTCTTCGAGGCGCCGCCGCGCGGCGCGGGCTCGGCGCCGGTCGAGGGGGGCCAGTTGGTGTTCTTCGTCGCCGAATCCTCGGCCCCTAAATTCGATCCGGCGTCGCCGGAAGTTCTGAGCATCGCCGAACAATTGAAGCCGGCGCTGGTCAATGACGTGCTCGAGCAATATGTCGGCGGCGTTGAAAAGGCGCTTGGCGTCGACATCAACCAAAAGGCGCTGCAAGCCGCGATCGGCGGAGACGGCGACAAGTGACCGGCGAACTGGCCGAACCCGCCTATGACGTCTTCGCCGCCGATTACGAGGCGGGGCGCGCTTGTCTTGTCTCGATCCGGCTGGTCGGAGATTTGGAGACGCCGGTTTCCGCCTATCTGAAGCTTTCGCGCGGGCGCGAAGGCAACGCCTTTTTGCTGGAATCGGTGGAGGGGGGCGCGACGCGCGGCAGATATTCGATGATCGGCCTTGATCCCGACGTGATCTTTCGGGTGAAAAGCGGGACGGCCGAGATCAATCGCGACGCGCGGGCGGACGCCTCGGCGTTCGCGCCCTGCGATACCCCTCCCTTGGAGGCGTTGCGGCGGTTAATCGCCGAATCCGCAGCGCCGCGGCGCGAGGACTTGCCGCCAATGGCGGCGGGCGTGTTCGGCTATCTCGGCTACGACATGGTGCGCCAGATGGAGCGGCTGGCGCCCGGCAAGGAAGATAAGATAGGCGTGCCGGACGCGGTTCTGCTGCGTCCCACGATCATGGTCGTGTTCGACGGCGTGCGGGACGAGCTGTGCGTGGTGACGCCGGTGCGCCCGCGCGCGGGAATAGCGCCGCGCGCCGCGCACGAGGCGGCGCTCGCCCGACTGGAGAAAATCGCGGCGACCCTGGAGACGGCGCTCGATCACCATGAAGCATGCGTCGATCCGCTGCTCGCGGCGCAAAAACCCGCGTCGAACACGCCGCCGACCCGTTTCCTCGATATGGTCGAGCGCGCAAAGGAATATATTCGCGCCGGCGACATATTCCAGGTGGTGTTGTCGCAGCGCTTCACGGCGCCTTTCGTGCTCCCGGCCTTCGCGCTTTACCGCGCGCTGCGACGGGTCAATCCGGCGCCGTTTTTGTGCTTTCTCGATTTCCGCGACTTTCAGATCGTCTGCTCGAGCCCGGAAATTCTCGTGCGCCTCGCCGATGACAAGGTGACCATCCGTCCGATCGCCGGAACGCGCTGGCGCGGCGCGCGGGTCGAAGAGGACGAGCGCCTCGCCCACGAGCTGCTCGCCGACGAAAAAGAACGCGCGGAGCATTTGATGCTGCTTGATCTTGGACGCAATGACGTGGGTCGGGTCGCCAAGACCGGCACGGTGAAGGTCACCGACAGCTTCTCCATCGAACGCTATAGTCATGTCATGCACATCGTCTCCAATGTCGAAGGAGAACTTGATCCGGTCCACGACAGCATCGACGCCTTGGCGGCGGGCTTTCCCGCGGGCACGGTCTCCGGCGCGCCCAAGGTGCGGGCGATGGAGATCATCGACGAGCTCGAGACCGACAAACGCGGCATCTATGGCGGATGCATCGGCTATTTCGGTTCGAGCGGGCAGATGGACACCTGCATCGTATTGCGCACGGCCATCGTAAAGGACGGCCAGATGCACGTTCAGGCGGGCGCCGGCGTCGTCTACGACAGCGAACCCGCTTACGAACAACGCGAATGCGAGAACAAGGCGATGGCGCTGTTTCGCGCCGCGGAGGAGGCCGTGCGTTTCGCGGCGCGCGCACGGCGGGGGCAATAGGCGCAGCCCATGGCCGAGCCCGTCAACAACCACGACGACGCTGACGACCCCTATAGGGCTATCCGGGTCGGCGACCCCGGGGCCGGCGGCGAAGCGACCAAATGGGGCTATCTGTTGACGCGTTTCATGCGCGTCATGGCGATGTTCTGGCTAATGCAAGGCTTGGCGCAATGGCGCGTCGTGCTGACGGCGCGGGCGCCGATCTTCGACACAATGCCGTCCAGCGCCGCTTTGGCCATTATTTTCTTCAGCGTGCTCGATCTCGTAGCGGGAGTCGGTCTGTGGCTCGCGACGCCCTGGGGCGGCGTCCTTTGGTTGCTTATCGCCAGCGCGCAAATTTTCGTCGCGGCGAGCATGCCGCAATTTTTCGCGGGCGGCTATTGGCTTATTGGAGTGGATTTGGTGCTGATCGTGCTCTACTTCGGACTGACCTTCGAGGCGGGGCGCGACTTCGAGGCGCAAAAGCTCATGGAGCAGTTCCGGCGCCGAAAGTCCGCGCCGCGCTCCGCTTCTGGCGAGAAACCCTCGGCTCTGGGGTGGCTTGGACGTCGTATCACAGGCAAGAGAGACGACAAGGCGGCCGCGAAGCCGGGCGCGCGCGCGGAATCCTCCGGGCCCGGCAGTCCGGCCGCTGGCGATCCCGCGCCCAGGCCCTTCGGCAAAATTCGCGAGACGCCAGTCGGCGCGTCCAACAAAGCGCGAGGGTTCGGACCCAAAGGTTAACCAGCGTTTAGCGTAATTTATTGGATTAATTCACGCCTCATTCACTGCAACGCCAGCGTTCCTGGTAAACTCGGAATTCATGCTATTGTTTAAACCGGTCTTCATCGGGGCGGATTAGGCTCTCCCTATGAACGGTAATCGAGAGATGCTCCAACGCATCCCGACAGGAGACGGAGAAGACCATGACGGCTGCAACGAAATCAGCTCCCCAGCAAACCCGGGCCGAGCGCATCGGCGAAATACGGCCGGTCTATATGGAAGCGCTCACTCTGGTCGAGCGCCTGCACCGCCGTCTTCTCGACGTGATCAAAGATGAGTTCGACCGTCGCGACCGCGGCGACGTGAATTCGGTCCAGGCGCTGCTGCTTTACAACATTGGCGACAAGGAGCTGACGGCGAGCGAACTGCGCACGCGGGGCTATTATCTCGGCTCCAACGTTTCCTATAACGTCAAGAAGCTGGTCGAAATGGGCTATCTACACCACGCGCGTTCGCGCATCGATCGGCGCTCGGTGCGCATCAGCCTGACTCCCAAGGGCAAGGAAGTGCACGACATCGTAAGCGATCTCTATGAGAAGCACGCCATGACGGTGGAGCAGATCGGCGGCGTCAGCAGCGAGGAATTCAAGGTTCTCAACACCTCGCTCAGCCGTCTGGAGCGCTTTTGGACCGACCAGATCCGTTATCGCCTGTAACAGCCGCTCGGGGCCGACCTTCCCGCTTGTTCCTGTATTCTTCCTATCGCCGGATGGAGCGCCTCCTTTGTGGGGCCGCGCCACCGGCGTTTTTCTCGCGGCTGAAGCCAATCGCCGCTCGCGGGGCAATTCTGGGCGGTTGCCTCCCGGCGCGCGCCAGCCTAATGAAAAACGAAAGGCGCCTGCCGGGAAACGGACCAAACCAAATGGCAAAAGTCACGCTGATCGACAATTACGACAGCTTCACCTTTAATCTCGTCCATTATTTCGGCGAGCTCGGGGCCGATGTCGCCGTGCATCGCAACGATAAGATAACCGTCGCCGAGGTTCTTGCCGCCGCGCCCGACGCGATTGTGCTGTCGCCGGGGCCTTGCACGCCGCATGAAGCGGGAATCTGTCTCGATCTGATCGCCGCCGCCGCGACCGAGGTGCCGATTTTCGGCGTATGTCTCGGCCATCAGGCCATCGGCGAGAGTTTTGGCGGGGAAGTGGTGCGCGCGCCGCTGCCGATCCACGGCAAGATGGCGACGATTCTGCATCAAGGCGAGACAATTTTTCGCGGCATAGACGGGCCGTTTCAGGCGACGCGCTATCATTCGCTGGTCGTTAGGCGCGAGACCTTGCCCGCTTGCCTGCGCGTCACCGCGACGACGCCCGATGGGCTGATCATGGCGCTCTCGCATGAAAGCCTGCCGGTTCATGGCGTTCAATTTCATCCCGAAAGCATCACCTCGCAGCACGGCCACAAAATCCTGCGCAATTTCCTCGATCTGGCGCGGGAATGGAACGATTCGCATCCCTCCCGCGCCAAAGTCGCGTGAGCGCGTTCAAACCCGTTCTCGCCGCGTTGGCCGAAGGCGAACGTCTGTCGCGCGAGCGGGCGGGGGAGGTTTTTTCGTTGATTCTGGAGGGCGCGGCGACGCCGGCGCAACTCGGCGCTTTTCTGATGGCGTTGCGCCAGCGCGGCGAAACCCCCGAGGAATTGATCGGCGCGGCGCAGGCGATGCGCGCCGCCATGATCCGGGTCGAGGCGCCGGAAAACGCCATCGACATCGTGGGCACCGGCGGCGACGGCGCCAACACCTATAATATTTCCACA